>JBFMAJ010000059.1:0-10276 GCA_040755775.1 Nitrospirota bacterium | reverse complement strand
AACACATCATCTCCCTGATGGTTGAAAACAAATTCGGCGTGCTCTCCCGCGTCGCCGGGCTGTTCAGCGGCCGGGGGTTCAACATCGACAGCCTGTCGGTGGGCCCGACCGTCGATCCGTCGGTCTCGATGATGACGATCGTGACCCACGGGGACGATCGAATTATCGAGCAGATCACCAAACAGTTGAACAAAGTGATCGACGTGATCAAGGTGGTCGATTTGACCGAGCACCGGCACGTGGCCCGGGAAACGGCGTTGATCAAGGTGCACACCCGGCCGGAGGATCGGGCCGAGGCGCTCCGGGTCGCCGATATTTTCCGGGCCCGGGTGATCGATTCATCGCCGACCACCTACACGATTGAAATCACCGGCGACACCGAGAAGATCGAAGCGGTCATCAATCTGCTTCGGCCCCTCGGCATCAAGGAGCTGATTCGGACGGGGCGCATCGCGATCGCGCGGGAAGACTTTCGCGCCGGCGTCCAGCAGGAGAAGCGCAAAGCCTCGGGAGCGGAAGCATGAAGATCTACTACGATAAGGATGCGGATCGGACGTTGCTGACTAAAAAGACGGTGGCCATTATCGGCTACGGCAGCCAGGGGCACGCCCACGCGTGCAACTTGAAGGACAGCGGCGTGGACGTTATCATTGGACTGAGGCCCGGCTCATCCTGGCAAAAGGCCGAGCAAGCCGGCTTCAAGGTGATGCCGGCGGCCGATGCCGCCAGGCAGGCCGATATCGTGATGATCCTGGCGCCCGATCCGGAGCAGCCGATGCTCTATGAGCAGTCGCTGGCGCCGAACCTGCGGGAGGGGCGCTACCTGGCGTTTGCCCACGGCTTCAACATTCATTTCGGACAGATCCGCCCGCGGCCGGATTTGAATGTCTTCATGGTGGCGCCCAAGGGCCCCGGCCATCTGGTGCGCTCGGAATTTCAGAAAGGGAGCGGCGTGCCGGCGCTGCTGGCGATTCATCAAGATCCCTCCGGAACCACCCGCGCCATGGGGTTGGCCTATGCGTCGGCCATCGGCGGTGCAAGGGCCGGCGTCATTGAGACGACGTTTCGGGAAGAGACGGAAACCGACCTGTTCGGCGAGCAGGTGGTGTTGTGCGGCGGCCTGACGGCGCTGATTCAGGCGGGATATGAGACGCTGCTCGAGGCGGGCTATTCGCCGGAGATGGCCTATTTTGAGTGCCTGCACGAAGTGAAGCTGATCGTCGATCTGATCTACGAGGGCGGCATCTCCAACATGCGCTATTCGATCAGCACCACCGCCAAATACGGCGATCTGACGCGAGGCCCCCGCATCGTCTCTCCGGAAGTCCGGGCGGAGATGAAAAAGATCTTGCAAGAAATCCAGAGCGGCCAGTTCGCCAAGGAATGGATCTTGGAAAATCGCGCCAACCGGCCGGTGTTCAACGCACTGGCCAAGCAGGGCGAGACGCATCCGATCGAGGAGGTCGGCAAGCGGTTGCGCGCCATGATGCCGTGGCTCCAAAAGGAGAAGCTGGTTGACCGATCAAAAAACTGAGGCCGATGTGCGCGTGGCCGCCGCCGGGGGGCGGTGGCCGGTGGTGCGCTCCGGCTGGCCGCTGATCGGGGCCTGCCTGGCGGCGGCGGCCGTCTCAGCCGCGCTTGGATGGGCAAGCCTGGCGGCGGCGGCGATTCTTGGCGCGGCGTTCTTTGTCTGGTTTTTCCGCAATCCGGAGCGAACGGCCCCGCCGGGCGACCAATTCATCGTTTCGCCGGCCGACGGCAAGGTGATGGAAATTGAGCCGTGCCGGGAAGAGCGATTTCTGCGGCGGGAGATGATCCGGCTGGGCATTTTCATGAGCCCGGTGGACGTGCACGTGAACCGGATGCCCTGCGCCGGCAAGGTGGCGGCGATTCATTATTTTCCGGGACGCTATTTGATGGCGTTCAACCCAAAGGCCTCGTTGGAGAATGAGCATCAGGTGATGGTCATCGACGCCGATCGCGGCGCCGCCGTGCTGGTGGTGCAAATCGCGGGTTTTCTGGCCCGGCGGATTGAGAGCTGGGTGCGCACGGGCGATCATCTGCGGCGCGGCGACCGGTTCGGCATGATCCGGCTCGGGTCCAAGGTGGACGTCTATCTTCCGCCGTCGACCACGATCAAGGCGCGCATCGGCGAACGGGTCCGGGCCGGGGAAAGCGTCGTGGGGGTGTGGTCATGAAGCGGCGCGGCATCGTGTTGTTGCCCAATTTGATGACGACGGCCAATTTGTTCAGCGGCTTCTACGCGGTCGTCTCGATCCTGTCGGCCAACTATCTGCGGGCGGTGATCGCCATCCTGGTGGCCATTCTCTTCGACAGCCTGGACGGGCTGCTGGCCCGCTACACCAAGTCGTCCAGCCGGTTCGGCGTGGAGTATGATTCGCTGGCCGATTTGATTTCGTTCGGCGTCGCTCCGGGCCTGCTCATTTATACCTGGGCGCTCAACGGCTACGGACGCCTGGGCTGGGTGGCGGCCTTCCTCTTTGTCGCCTGCGGCGCGCTGCGGCTGGCCCGTTACAACGTGCAGTCGGCCGGCATGGATGGGCGCTATTTTACCGGCCTGCCGATTCCGGCCGCGGCCGGTCTGATCGCCGCCACGGTTTTGCTGGATGAGTATATTCTGCGGCTGGGCAAGGAAGTGCGGCCCATCGTCATCCTGGTCATGACCTATCTGTTGGCGCTGCTCATGGTCAGCCGGCTTCGCTACCGGAAAAAACTCTATCTGCCCAACTGGCGGCCGTTTGAGTTGCTGGTCGGAGCGGTGTTAATATTGATGATCTTTGCGCTCTTTCCGCAAATGACGGTGTTTGCTCTTTTTTCGGGTTACGCGTTGTCCGGCGTGCTTGACCGGCCGGTGCGCGCCGTCATGAAGAAAGTGCGGCGGCCGCCGCTGCTGGAAGCGGAGGAGCGCCGGTCCCAATGAGGGCGTGCATCATCGCGGTGCGGGAAGCCCTCGGGAAGAGGGCTTTTTTGTCGAATGGAATGATCGGGAACACGTCATGACGCGAACGATAGCCATTTTTGATACGACGATGCGCGACGGGGAACAATGCCCCGGCGCCAGCATGAACGTCGAGGAGAAGCTGACGATCGCCAAGCAGTTGGCCCGGCTGGGCGTCGACATCGTTGAAGCCGGCTTCGCCTACAGCTCGCCGGGCGATTTCGAAGCGGTGCGGCGGATCGCGCAGGAAGTGGAAGGGCCGACGATTTGCAGCCTGGCCCGCGCCCGCGCCGAGGATATCGACCGCGCCTGGGAGGCGCTGCGCGGAAGCCCCAAGGTGCGCATTCACACCTTTTTGTCCACCTCCGACATCCACCTGAAACATCAATTCCGGATGACGCGCGAGCAGGCGTTGCAGCGCGCGGTCGAGATGGTCCAGCGGGCCCGCGGCCACGTCGAGGACGTCGAGTTTTCCCCAATGGACGCCACCCGGTCTGAGGCGAATTATCTCTATGAGGTGCTCGAGGCCGTCATCGCGGCGGGCGCCCGCACGGTCAATATTCCTGACACGGTCGGCTACACGACGCCGCAGGAGTTCGGCGCCCTGATCAAGGGCATCCGGACCCGCGTGAAGAACATCGATCAGGCCGTCATCTCGGTCCACTGCCACAACGATCTGGGCTTGGCGGTCGCCAATTCGCTGGCCGCCGTGTTGGAAGGGGCTGGCCAGGTGGAGTGCACGATCAACGGCATCGGCGAGCGGGCGGGCAACGCCTCGCTGGAGGAGATTGTGATGGGGTTGCGCACCCGCCGGGATTACTATCAGGCGGACACCCGGATCAACACCGAGGAAATTTACCGGGCCAGCCGCCTGGTCAGCAAGATCACGGGCATCGTGGTGCAGCCCAATAAGGCGATCGTCGGTGACAACGCCTTCGCCCACGAGTCGGGCATCCACCAGGACGGCCTGCTGAAGGACAAGATGACGTATGAAATCATGCGGCCCGAGTCGGTCGGCATCGTGCAAAGCAAGCTGGTCCTGGGCAAGCATTCGGGGCGGCACGCCTTCCGCACCCAATTGGAATCGATGGGCTACACGCTGTCGGATGAGGAGCTGAACAAGGCGTTCGAGCGGTTCAAGCACCTAGCCGATCAAAAGAAGGAACTGTTCGAAGAGGACCTGGACGCCATCGTGGCCGAGGAGGTCTTCCGCATTCCGGAACAGTACAAGTTGATTTCGATGCGGGTGGAAAGCGGCACCGGCATCCGGCCGACGGCGATCGTGGAGCTGGAGATCAACGGCCAGCGGGCCATGCTGACGGGTCACGGCGACGGCCCGGTGGACGCCGCCTATCGGACGATCGCGACGATCACGGCCACCAAGAGCCGGCTGCTGGCCTACGTGGTGACGGCGATCACGGGGGGGACCGACGCGCAGGGTGAGGTGACCGTGCGCGTGGAGGAGAGCGGCCGGACGGTCATCGGCCAGGGGGCCGACACCGACATCATCGTCGCCTCGGCCAAGGCCTACCTGAACGCGCTCAACAAGCTGGCCTACTGGCAGCAGCGGGGCAAGATCGGCCTGCTGCCGTCGGCCGACAAGCGAAATCCCTAGTCAACCATGATCACGATTGCCGTATTGCCGGGCGATGGCATCGGCCAGGAGGTGATTCCTCCGGCCGTTGAAGTGCTGAAGACGGCCGGGCGGCGGTTCAAGTTGACCTTCGAACTGCGGGAGGCGGTCGTCGGTGGCGCGGCGATCGACCGGACGGGCCGGCCATTGCCGCCCGAGACGCTGGCGCTGGCGCAATCGAGCGACGCCGTTCTGCTGGGCGCCGTGGGCGGGCCGAAATGGGAGGGACTCAACTATGCCGTCCGGCCGGAGCGGGCGCTGCTGGGGCTGCGCGAAGCGCTGGGACTCTATGCCAACCTCCGGCCGGCCAAGCTCTCCCCCATGTTGTCGGCCGCGTCGCCGCTGCGGCGCGAGGTGGTGGACGGCACCGACATCATGGTGGTGCGCGAGCTGACCGGCGGCATCTATTTCGGCCGGCCCAAAGGCATTGAGACCATCGATGGAGAAGGGGGCCAGGAGCGGGGGATCAACACCGAGGTCTATACGACGAAAGAGATTGAACGGATTGCGCGGGTCGCCTTTGAGGTCGCCCGGCGCCGCCGCAAGCAGGTGACCTCGGTGGACAAGGCGAACGTGCTGGAATCCTCCGAGCTGTGGCGGCGGGTGGTGATCGGCGTGCAAAAAACGGACTACCCCGACGTGGCCCTGCGCCACATGTACGTGGATAACTGCGCGATGCAACTGGTCAAGGCGCCGACGCAATTCGACGTGATTCTGACGACGAACATGTTCGGCGACATTCTCAGCGACGAGGCGGCGCAGGTGGTGGGCTCGATCGGGCTGCTGCCGTCGGCGAGCGTGGGCGAGCCGGGAGCCTCGGGGATGAAGGGCATGTACGAGCCGATCCACGGCAGCGCGCCCGACATCGCCGGCCAGGACAAGGCCAATCCCCTGGCGACGATTCTGTCGGCCGCCATGCTGCTGCGTTACACCGCGCGCCATGAGCCGGCGGCCGAGGCCGTCGAGCGGGCCGTCGAGCAGGTGCTGCGCGACGGCTACCGCACGGGCGACATCGCGGAACCGGGCGCCAAGCTCGTCGGCACGGCGGAGATGGGACGGCTGGTCGTCAAACAGCTTGAGCAGATGGAGATCGCGCATGCCGCTTAAGAAACAAGAGGCCTACGCGGTCGCCGTCGTGGGCGCGACCGGCGCCGTCGGCCGGGAAATGGTCGAGATTCTGGAGGAGCGCAAGTTCCCCGCGCGGGAGCTGCGGCTGCTGGCCTCGGAGCGGTCGGTCGGCGAAGAGGTGTCGTATCACGGGAAGGATCTTGAGGTCGGCCTCCTGAACGAGGCGGCGCTGGAGGGGCTTGATTTTGCGCTCTTTTCGGCCGGCGCCGATGTGAGCCGCCGCTTCGCCCCGGTCGCGGTGCAGAAGGGCGCGATCGTTATCGACAACAGCAGCGCATTCCGAATGGAGCCGGCGGTGCCGCTAGTGGTGCCGGAGGTGAACCCGGGCGCGCTGGGCCGTCATAAAGGACTGATCGCCAACCCCAATTGCTCGACGATCCAGATGGTGGTGGCGCTCAAGCCCCTGCATGACGCGGCGAAGATCCGCCGGATCGTCATCACCACGTTCCAGTCGGTCTCCGGCACGGGCAAGGAGGCGATGGATGAGCTGCTGGAGCAAACTCGGGCGATTCTGGGCTTTCAGTCGGTGGAGGAGAAGGTTTACCCCCACCAGATCGCCTTCAACTGCCTGCCTCATATTGATGACTTTGAAGCGGACGGCTACAGCAAGGAAGAGATGAAGCTGGTGAATGAGACCCGAAAGATTCTGGGCGATCCCTCGATCAGGATCACCGCCACCACCGTTCGGGTGCCGGTCTTTCGCGGCCACAGCGAATCGGTCAACATCGAGCTGGAGCGGCCGCTTTCCGCGAACGAGGCCCGCGCGCTGCTGTCCTCCTCGCCCGGCGTGCTGGTCATGGACGACCCCAAGCGGGCCGTCTATCCGCTGCCGCTGGAGGCGTCGGGCAACGACGCCGTCTACGTCGGGCGGATCCGGGAAGACAACTCGATTGAGCACGGACTGAATCTCTGGATCGTCTCGGACAATCTGCGCAAAGGCGCCGCGCTGAATGCGATCCAAATTGCGGAAGAATTGATCAGGAAAGCCCAGTAGGCGGCGATGCTGACGTCGACGGACCGGGAACTAACCGAACGGATCCTGAAGCTCAAAGCCGAGCGGAAGGCCGTGATTCTCTCGCACAATTACCAGGTCAGCGAGCTGCAGGATATCGCCGATTTCGTCGGCGACTCATTGGAGCTGTCGCAGCAGGCGGCCAAGACGGATGCGGCGGTGATCGTCTTTTGCGGCGTGGACTTCATGGCCGAGACGGCGGCGATTCTTTGCCCGGACAAGACGGTCTTGATTCCCGATCGGGACGCCGGCTGCTCGATGTCGGACATGATCACGGTGGAGCAGTTGCGCGCGATGAAAGCGAAGCATCCGGCCGCCGTGGTTGTCTGCTACGTGAACACCACGGCGGCGATCAAGGCGGAAAGCGACATCTGCTGCACGTCGGCCAATGCCGTGCGGGTGGTGGAGTCGATTCCCAAAGACAAAGAGATTATTTTTATTCCCGATCAGTTCCTCGGCCAGCACGTGATGGAGCAGACGGGCCGGAAGATGATCCTCTACAACGGCTACTGCCCCACCCATTTCCGGATCATGGCGGCCGATCTGCTGGAGGCCAAGGCGGAGCATCCCAAGGCGCAGGTTTTTGCCCACCCGGAGTGCACCTCCGAGGTCACGGCCCTGGCCGATCAGGTGGCGAGCACCAGCGGCATCTCCCGGGCAGTCAAGGCTTCCAAGGCAGAAGAAGTGATAATTGCCACTGAAACTGGTATTTTGCACAGAATTCAGAAGGAAAATCCCACCAAGAAGGTCTTTGCGGCCTGTCAATGGTGTGACTGCGCCCACATGAAGGTCAACACCCTGGAGAAACTCCTCTGGTCGTTGGAGGACATGCAATATGTCGTCACGGTGCCGGAGGAGATTCGGGTCAAGGCAAAGCGGGCGATTGACCGGATGCTGGCGCTGGGGTAGGGGAGTGGGCTCGAACCGGGGACGGTTCATCGGCACGGCGTGGCTGCGGTTACGGTCCTCGCCCGCCTCGGCTCTCAGCCGCCACGTTAATTATCCCCATGGTGGTGGCGGCCTCTGAGACGGCCTCTTCACCGCCCCCGGCCCGAGCCCAAGAAAAGCGATGTAGAAGGAAGGCCCGGTACCCACCACTCTGGCCTAAAGGAGAGAACTAAAATGAAGAGAAAATTAAGTTTGTTGGCATTGGCTCTTAATTTCTTTGGCAGCATCCTGCTGTTCTTTGCTCTTCAAGTTCAGCCAGCAGAAACAACAGGGGGGAGTGTTCATATATTAGGGATGCCGGCAGCGATGGTTTCAGCCAAACATCCCAGTTTTCTTCCTTTGGGATGGTGCCTTTTAATCTTTGGTTTTGCAACTCAGTTTGGTTTGGAGTTTAAGCAATACAAATAGGTGGGTCTTGATCTCAGCGGGGGACCGACTGTAAGTAAAAATCGGGGTCGGAGTACTATTATGTCCGGTCTGCTTTTGTCTGATCGAGGCTGCCAGCCCAGGTGATTTTTCCTTCGAGTCTCAGAATCCTTTTTCGCTCTTTCCTGGCGACCAGCTCTTCGATGGCCAAACGGACGAGTTCCTTTCTGGTTTTACATCCAGTGCTTTTCATGCCTGCTGCCACTAGCCGATCATCCAGGTCAATACTAATCTTTGCCATAGGAGTAGTGTGTTTATGCAGTTTCGAATTGCAGACTCTTGAGCATCTCTACTGGTACCCGCTTGCTCACCCCCAATAACTCGATCCCAATAACGTTGCTCTTCGCGTCATAGTCCAAAATTACGCCCGGCTGAACCTCTTCAGACTCAGTAATCGCAGATTCATCGAGACGAAAGTACAGGGCGTCATTTTTCTGATCAAGTTTGAGCCTCATGGCCGCCTCCCGAGTTTTCGATCGAAATACAGGGTGACTATTTTCTGTGGCTTGGCATTTGGGTTAACAATCACGCGCAAGTGCCGTCCGCCATTTTCCTTAATAGCCTTGATGTAGTGAGTCGTGCCATCGTCTTTAATTTCTGTGGTGTCTGGAGCGCTCATGGTCGATTCTACCCATGTTTTCTGAATGTTGCGTTCATTCAACATGTCGCTCGCATGCTCTGAAAATTCATAATTGATCACCGTGCTGTTTACTATATCATAGCGTCTCCAACTTGTGTGTTACGAAGCGTTGGGATACAATAACCGGGCATGCCGCAGGAATTTGGACGGCTCCTCGTTATTTTCGGGATCATTCTGATTGCGCTCGGCGGAATCTTCATGGCCGCGGGCAAATTGCCGCCGTGGCTGGGGCGGCTGCCGGGCGATATCGTCATTGAACGGAAAAATTTCTCGTTCTATTTCCCCATTGTCACCAGCGTGTTGCTCAGTGTGCTGTTGACCCTCATCTTCTGGTTGTTCCGCCGATGAGCCGACGGGCCATCCTGATCGGCATCGTGCTGCTGGCGGGTCCGTGGCCCTCCTTGGCGCAGGCGCAGCCCATTCGGGTGGCGTTGTTGGAGGAGGCGAAGAGCGTCACGATCTCGGGCCGCGGCCCGTTGGTCGTCTCGGACGGTGGAGGCCGACGGCTCTTTACCCTCAAACAGTCCAAGCTGACCATCGCCCACGCCCGCTCCGGCATGGTGGTGAACGGAAAGGCCATGGCTCAGCAGTCGCTGCGCGTCGCGGCCGAGCAGTTATCGGTCAATAAGACCCGCGTGCATGGGAAACTCGTCGTGCACCGGCAGCCCGCCGGCCTGCTGATCGTCAATGAGCTGGAGTTGGAGAGCTACGTACGGGGCGTGGTGCCGGCCGAAATGCCGGCCGATTGGCCGACCGAGGCGCTGAAAGCGCAGGCTATAGCGGCCCGCACCTATGCGCTCTATCAGAGGCAACGCCGGAAAAACTATCCATTCGATGTGCAAGCGTCGGTGCTGCATCAAGCATATGGCGGCGTTAATGGGGAAGACGGCCGCGCCTCGCGTGCGGCCGACGCGACGAAGGGAGAAATCCTGGTCCATGAGCATGAGCCGATCCTGGCGCTCTATCACGCCAACTCGGCCGGCGCCACGGAAGCCTATCGCGACGTCTGGGGCGAAGAGCTGTCTTATCTGCAAAGCGTCGCCTGCCCGGTGAATACATCGGCGCCCTCCGCCGATTGGCAGCGGATGATCTCCGCCGAGCTGTTCGAGCAGGAGCTGCGGCGCGCCGGCTATGCCGTCGGCACGGTGGCGACGATCTTGCCGTGGCGGCGGAGCCCAAGCGGCCGGGTGCGGGCGGTTCGCGTGATTCACTCCGGCGGCGATCTCGCATTGAACGGCGAGGCGCTGCGACGTATAATGGGCTACAAATTTCTCCCCAGCACAATGTTTACCGTGGCGTGGACGGGCCAGACCTTGCAGTGGACCGGCCGGGGCGCCGGCCATGGCGTGGGTCTGTGCCAGTGGGGCGCGAAAATTCAGGCGGAGGCCGGCTGGTCCTATCGCGCCATTTTGTCGCATTACTATCCGGGCGCCCTGCTGCGGCGTCTTGGGCAATGAAGCTGACTGATTTCGATTATCCGCTCGACCGCGCGCTGATCGCGCAGACGCCGCCTCCGCGCCGCGGCGCCTC
>JBFMAJ010000058.1:0-10299 GCA_040755775.1 Nitrospirota bacterium | reverse complement strand
CCACGTCATAATGCGTCGATACCAGATAATCGGCCGCCGTCACCGGCTTGCCCAGCTTGGCGCTCAGCTCCTTGGCCCGCTCCTCGGCCCGCAGGCCGATCGGCAGCGGGAATTCCGCGCCGTGCGCGCCCAGGTTGGGGCCGCGGATCGCGCTCCCGCGGTCGCCCAGCGAATGGCAGGTATGGCATTTGCCCTTGCCCCAAAAGATCGTCTCGCCCGCCTCCGCGCTGATGCCGGAGGCCGTCGTCGCCGACTTGCCGCCGCCGGAAATGGCCGTGATCTCGGCCGCGACTAGAATGTAGGCCAGGCACACGCCCAGGGTAAAGAGCGCGGCGTAGGCGAAACTTTTCATGCCCGCGTCCTCATCTCAGCGCTGCACCGGCTCCGCCGCCCGCGGCGCGGCGGGGATCGGCTGCTCTTTGATCTTCTTTTCACTGGCGCTGGCCAGCCAGAACAGAAACGACACGGCCCCCAGGAACAGGATGGCGCAGACGCTCACCATCTCGGCCATGATCAAATTGTCCGGCGTCCAGGAGCCGGGCGAGGTGTCGCGCAGCACGCCGTAGATGTGCCAATCCTCCCGCAGGCCGGAGCGGATGAATCCCATCAGGCCGATCAATTGCACGATGAAGATGCAGAGGAAGATCAGCACATATTGCGAGCGCGCGGGCATCTTGCCCCAGGTCATCTGCCCGACCTGCGGCGCGCCCTTGAACAGGAAGACGTCGATCGTCGTCAGCAGGACCAGCGCGCTGATCATCGTCATCCATTGCGTGACGGCGACGTTGCGCAGGAAGGGATTGGCCACGGCCATGACGATGTAGCCGTAGACGCCCAGCACAAACGTCACGTTGACGACCGTCACCCCCAGATAGAATATCTGCGCGATTTTGCCCTTGTCCTTCAGCGTCAGCGCCACGGTGACGGCCACGGCCGCGATCTGAATCAACAGCAGCACGGCCGGCAGCGTGAAATATTTCGCCTTCTCGGGCGCCAGGTCCATGCTGGCCGGGTCGAGGTGCAGCAAGGCGTTGGCGTATGAGCCCATGATGAGCACCAGGCCGGCGGCGATGCCGAGCAGCACCCACCGGGGCCGGCCGCCCTGCCGGGAAAAGGGAATCCCCTCGCCCAGATTGGCCCGGCGGTAGAGCAGGAAACTCATGAAGGTCGAGAGAATGATGAAATTGACCACGGCGTTTTTGCCGGACATCAGCCCCAAATATTTCAGCGTCGGATGGTATTGCCCGCCGACGACGATCTGCTCCTCGGCCGAGAGGGGCAGATTGTGCGGCGTCAGCCAGACGGCAAAGCAGAGAATGATGATGACGTCGATGAATTTGATGTATTTGGTGTAGCGCTCGGAGCCGGGGATCCGGTGCATGCCGATCCACAGGTAGTAGTTGGCCCCGATGAAGAGGCCGCCGATCAGAATTGCCTGGATGATGAAGGTCCAGGAGAAGGCGCCGCCCATCATGTTGTTGCCCATGACTGCGCTGGTCGAATAGACTTCCCGGCCCAGATAGTAGCCGGCGAACGGCAGCGGGATCAGGCCGCAGACGGCCACAAAGTTGCCGACGTAGCCCATCCAGTCGTAGTGCGCCCGTTCTTCCTGCGTCTTGGCGCCCAGGTAGCGGATCGCCGCATAGGCGCCGCAGACGAAGCCGCCGAAGGCCACGTTGCCCAGCAGCCGGTGCAGGTTCAAGGGGTGCCAGAGGGGATTGTTCATCGCCTGCCAGGCCGTGCCCGCGTACTGGCCCGTTTCCGCGTCGACGCCGATCGGGCTCATCATGAACGCGGCCCAGGAATTGGCCACCGCCATGATCACCGTGCCCCAAACGTTCAGCAGGACGCCCAGCGTCACGTGCAGCCCCTTGCGGTTGGCCATCTGGTGCCAGAAGTAATAGTAGATATAGAACGTCGTCGACTCGAGGAAGAAGAGCAGCGCGTAGACGTACATCACGTCATGAAAGACGCCCGTGAGATAGTCCATGAATTTCGGATAGAGGCCGAAGAGCGTGAAGGCCAGAAGCCCGCCCAGGATGGCGGTAAAGCCGAAGGCGCCGGCGAGCAGCTTGGTGAACTCGTAGGCCAGCTTGTCGTACCGCGGGTCCTTCGTCGCCCAGCCGACGATTTCGATCGTCACGGCGAAGATGGGCACCCCGAGCACGAAGGCCCCGAACATCAGGTGCAGCTCCGCGATGATCCAGATCGCCAGCCGGGAGTCGTAGCCCAGAAACGAGCGGTAGGCTTCGCCGGCGGCGGCCGCGGCCCCCTGCGCAAAGGCCGTCGCCGCCGGCATCGCGGCGGCGACCAGCAGCATGGCGGCCAGCGCCGCCAGCGGTCGTCGATCCTTCAGCATGACGCCCCCGTGGTCCCCGGATTACTTCGCTTTCAGCTCCGCCGGAACGGCCGTGTCGGCGCCGCCCTTGACGGTCACGTCCTGCGTGACCGGCGCCAGCGCCTCGTGCCAGATCTCCAGCTTGTAGGTGCCCGGCGGCACGTCGGTCAGCTTGAACGCGCCCTTGGCGTCGGTCACGGCCACGTAGGGATGGTCGGTGACAACGATATAGGCGCCCATCCACTTGTGAATGTCGCACTGGGTCTTGATCGTCTCGGGGAATTCGAACTTCGCCGGAATGACCGGCAGCGAGGTCGGCTGCGCCTTGTTGATCGGGTCGTTCTCGAAGCCGAACGTGTGCACGTTGTGCGTGATCGGGTCGCTGTTTTTGATGTCCAGCGTCGCGCCGGCCGGCACCACGACGACGTGCGGAATGAAATGGCAGTCCTTCTGGTCCAGCACCGGTTTCTTCGAGGTGTCGAGCGGCTTGCCCTTCTTGATATTGGTCAGCCGCACCACCGCGTACTGCACGCCCTTGTCGGTGCCGACGATGAGCGATTCGTTCGGCTTGGTCTTGCCGCAGACGTTCTGATCTTTATTGACCTCGTGCGGTTTCACGGCCGGCGCCGCGCCGGCCAGTTTGACGGTGCCGCTGATGCTGCCTCCTCCCGCCACCGCGCCGCCCTCATACGCCGGCGCCGGACCGGCCAACAGGCCGACCCAACCGACTATCACTGCGCCCATCATCATCGATGTGTGACGTTTCATCGCAACCTCCCTCATCATCACGTTATGATTTCCGCCGCAATCGCCGAATCACCCACCACTGCAGTCCCGCGGCGACGATGACCCCAACCGCGGGATAGATATAGACCGTCGTCGGCGTGGGCGGCTCCATCAGGAAATAGTACCAGTGCGAGATCGCCATTTTCGAGCCCGTCTCGCCGTTCGAGCCGTCCCACACGAAAAAGGCCACGGGGATGAACCGGCCCGCCTCCAACTGAATGTCGCCGGCGTCGCCGGTCGTCAACGGCCGCTTCAGCACCACCCGGTATTGCCCGTGCGAAAACTCCCCCGCGGCCGTGGTCTGCTGGGTGTCGGCCGGTTGCGTCGTCACCGCGTGCACGCCATGGCCGTTTTGCTCCAGGGCCGCGCCCGCCTCGCCGCCCGCGGTCGACCAACGCAGCAATTGCACGCCGAGCTGCTCATCGCCCATCACGAAGAAGGGCCGCTTGGCACCCGACGGAATTTCGACGGGAAATTGCACGGCCACGGCATCTTCGAAGACACCGGCGGCCGGATCGGGCCGGCTGTGGGTCGGATCGTCCCAGACCAGCCGCAGCGCCAGCTCGTTCTCGTTATAGATGGCCTGCACCTGGATCATGTCCACGCTGGGCGTAAACTGCCGCGGATCCTCGATGACTTGGCCGACCAGGGAATAGTCAAACGACTCATAGTCGTTCCAAAACTCGTCGCCCGGCGCGTCGGGAATCTCGTCCTCCACGCGATGGGCCTTGAGCACGACTTTCAGCGGCGGGTGGTTGCCGGACGGATCGGGCCAAAGCGACATCACGTAGTTGATCAAATGCCAGGTTTTCTCATTATCAAGGCTGTCGGTAAACGACGGCATCGGCGTGCCGGCCACGCCCGCGTGCAGCCGACGGTAGAGTTCTTCCGGCGCGTGGCCGCCGCGAAAATTCCACGGCTTGGTCAGATTGGCCGGCCGGATCGGGAATCCCCAGTCGTCGGTCAGCTCGGGCGCCGACGGGCCGTCGCCCCGCCCTTCCTCGCCGTGGCACTTGAAGCATTCGATCGAGCGGAACAATTCCTTTCCTTGCTCGATGCTCTCGGCGCTGGAGGAGACGCGGGAGCCGATCGTCAGCGGTTGCGGCGGCTCGGTCGCCCGGGCAAACCGGCGGGAAAAGGTTTTCACGTAATGGACGAGCTGTCGGCGCTCCTGCTCCTTCAAGGTCTTATCCCAGGCCGGCATGCTGGTGCCCGGCATGCCCCTGGTGATGATGTCGAACAGGTCCTGATCCGACGGCAGCACTCCCACGGTGGAGCGTATTTTAAACAATCCGGTGCGGAAATTTCTCGGCCTGGGCCGCACGAACTCCGCCGCCGGCCCCTCCCCGTCGCCCTCCTCGCCGTGGCAGTTGACGCACCATTTCTGATAGAGCGCCTTGCCGGCCTCGATCTCCTGTTCGCTGGCCGCCGCCGGTTTGCTGTCCACGGCGTCCTGGGCAAACGACGACGCCGGCCATGCGACGGCCAGTATCAGGCACGCCGCCAGAAAGAGGTTGCACATGTCGTACTGTTCTCTATTCAGCATTCGGCATACGTCCTGTACACACTACTGCCACGTCCTCGGCTTATGTCCCGTCTGCTCGTAGAGAAACATCACCACGGCCCAGCGCTCCTCGTCCGTCAACCGTTCCTGCCAGCGGGGCATGGCCGAATTCCAGGGCGTCGATTCGGCGGGCAATCCCGGGCCGCCGGTGCTGACGCGCCAAAAGACGAACGATTCTTGAAGCTGGGCGATGGTGCCGGGATCGATGAAGTCGGCGGGCGGCAGATTGAAGCCGTGCGCAAAGTGGCCTTCGCCGTCCATGCGGTCGCCATGACAGAAGACGCAGTTTTGGAAATAGACCTTCGCCCCCAACCGAATTTGCTCTCGATAGTCCCCGGGGCGTTGCCGCAACGGGTTGTTGAGCCCGGTCACTTCAAACGGGGGCGCCGGATGGACCACCCGCTGCTCGGCTGGCGGGTCGAAGCTCGGCTTGACGCGGGTGTAGACGCCATAGCCCACCAGCAACGGAATCAACACCAGCACCGCCGCGCGGGCCACCTGCCCCGCCGCCCCTTGAGCCGAGTCTCCGCGGAAGAAATCGGCTAGCGGCACGGAGAAGTCCCGCCAGGTATCATCATAGATCGATACATAGACCATCACGCCGGTCACCAGCAAGAACATATACATGAGAACCAGGCTCGACGGCAGCGGCGGATGAATGGCGAACCGGAATACAAGATAGCCGCCCACCACAAGAAGAGCAACGCTGGCTAAAATCGGAACGCCCCCGCGACGCATCAGATGCCCTCCGCCGGCTCGGCCTGGCGAAGCGTGTCCAGATAAGCCATGAGATCGTCCAAATCTTTGACGGTCAATTTCCGGTCAAATTCAACGTGCGGCGTCCGAAGCTGGCCGTCCGGACCCTCCACCCCTCCGGCCGGCCGGACCACCGCCGCGCGCAAGGTGGCGGGATCGGCATATTTGGCCAGGGCCTCCGGCAACTGCTGGTGGCAGCCGGCGCATTTGAACCGCTCGAAGACGGCGCGCCCTCCCGCGGGATCGCCCTTGACCACCGGCGGCGGCAGGAAGGCCGCCAGTTCCCGCGTCTGGACCGTGACTTCGCCGCCAAGCTGCTGCACAAACGCGATCACCGCCAGCAATTCCGCGTCGGTCAGATCGACCGGCGGCTTGTTGATCCGCGGCATTTGCGCCGGGAAGGGCTTGGGCGGACTGCTCGTGTAGTCCTGATAGATATACGACGCCGGCTGGGTCAGCGATTCATAGAGAAACTCGCGCGTCAGCTTGGCCCCGATGCCCTCGAGATTCGGCGCGCGCGCGCCGTGGCTTTCGCCGATCGAATGGCAGAGGGCGCACTGCCCTTTGCCGAAAAAGAGCTTCTTGCCCACCTGGATCAAATCCGCCGTCGTGTTGATCAGCGACGGGTCGAGATTCTCCTTCACCGGCGGCAGCGAGGCCTGCTGGGGGATGCTGGAGGCCATCCAATAAAAGGCCCAGAGGATCAGCGCCACGAAGACCGTGACTTTGAGAAAATCTTTCATCCGTCAGACTCCGGCTCCCGCCTCAATGGTGCGCCGCCGCCGGCGCGGCCCCCGTGGCCGTCTTGACGCCCGGATGCCCCGCCGGCATCGACGCCACCCAAAAGATGAAGCTGACGAACAGGCAAAAGATAAATGTCGTCGCGCAGATCAGCAGCGCCGCCGTGCCCAGCGCCGGCGAAAAGGCGTAGGGTGACGTATCCTCCAGCACGCCGTAAATGTGCCAGTGGACGCGTGAGGCCGACCGGGCGTAGCCCATCAACCCCATGAGCAAAATCACCATGATGGCGTTCAGCACCAGGGCATAGGCCGCCCGGGCGGGCACGCGCCCCCAGTGCAGCGCGGTCTCGCGCGCGCCGCGCATCGAGACCGCCACCAGAATCGTGACCAGGATCAGCGTGCCGATCACCGTGCCCACCTGGGAGACGGAGAGCACGTAGATGCGGACGATGGCCGGAACAAAATAGCCGTAGACGCCGGCCCAGATGACGTAGGCGGCCGCCAGGCCGATCAATACGAAGGGCGCCGTTCGCGCGCCTTTGGCCCAGGAGACCGTCTCGATCTTGTTGGCGCGCCAGTACATCAGGAAGCTGGCAAACGTGACTAGAATCATCAGATTCGAGACGGTCATCTTCGCCGACATGACGCCGAAGACGCTCAGCAACGGGTGATGCGTGCCGCCGATCGCCCGCGCCTCCTGCAGGCTGGCCACCATGCTGTGCGGGGTCATCCAGACGCCGAAGCAGACCAGCAGCACGGTAATGAAGCCGAGAATGTATTTCTTGTAGCGTTCCGAGTGCTCGGTCCGATGGGCCAGGCCGAGCCAGAAATAGTAGTTGCTGCCCAAAAAGAGCACGCCGATCAGCACCGCCTGCAGGATGAAGAGCCAGGAGAGAAAGCCGCCCATCAGCGTGATGCCCATCTGCTGGTTGTAGCGGTAGATCTCCATCGTGAGCCAGTAGCCGGCGAACGGCAGCGGCAGGAGACCGAACACGCCGATGAAGTTGCCGACGTAGCCCATCCAATCATAGTGGGCCCGCTCTTCCGCACTTCTGGCGCCCAGGCAGCGGATGCCCGCGTAGGCGCCGCAGATAAAGCCGCCCAGCACAACGTTGGCGATCAGCCGGTGCACGTTCACCGGCCACCAGGTCGGATTGTGTGCCGCGGCCCAGGTGCGCTCCCAGGCGCCCAGACCCGCCGGCAGCACCACAGGGCTGTTCTGATAGGTCGCCCAGGCGTTGGCCACGATCATGATCAAAAAGCCGAAGACGTTCAGCAGGAAGCCGATGAACAGATGCCACCCTTTGCGGTCGCTCATGGCGTCCCACGCGTACCAGTAGAGATAGAGCGTGGCGGTCTCCAGCAGAAAGAGCCCCGCATAGACGAAATAGGAGGCGTAGAAGACGTCGGACAGCTTGTTCATGAACTCGGGATAAAAGCCGATGAGCAGGAAAAGCAGAATCGCCCCAAACAGCGCCGTGGTCGAATAGGCGGCGGTCAGCAGCTTGGTGAATTCCTTGGCCAGCTTGTCGTAGCGAAGATCCTTGGCGCGGACGCCGATGATCTCGCAGACCCAGGCGAAGATCGGCACGCCCAGCACGAAGCCGCCGAAGAGCAGATGAATCTGCGCGACGATCCAGACGAGATTCCGGCTGCCCAGCCAGGGCACGTCACGATAGGCCGTGGAGGCCGCAGCGCTTTCCTGCGCCCAGGATGGATCGATCCAGGCCAACCCCAGCAGCAGGGCCGGCAGGCCGGCGGCAATCAGGTGACGGCATCGCATCATTTCTTTTTCTCCTGCGCCGGCGGCTCTTTCTTTTCATCGGATGGCTCCAACTGCTCGATGGCGGCCGACGCCATCGCCAGCGCCTGCTCCATGCGCCGGATCCGCTCTTCCGGCGTCACGGCCGGCTCAAGCACCAGCGGCTCCACCGCTTCCACGTCTTCATCCGATTCGAGCTCCACATGGTGCGTCACCGGCAGGGACAGCCACAGGCCCAGCGCCGCCGCGACGCCGGCCGCGAAAAAGACGCTGAAAAATAATCCCTGATCCCGCGGGACGCGCATCTCACTCCCGGAATTGATAGGCGCGGATGGTGAGGAAAATGATGGACGCCATCAGAATGATCCAGGACGAGAGCGCGATCGGCCGCTTGAAAATATTGCGCTCGGGGCTCCGGTCGATGAAGGGCAGCGCCACCAGCAGCAGCATGAAGACCGACGGCAGAACGATCGCGCCCAGAAATTCGCCCCACTCGCCGGCGAAGAGGAACATGAACATCGGATCGCGCAGCAACTGAAACAGGAACATGAAATACCATTCCGGCTCCGGATCGAGATCCGACGCCACCGGGCTGGCCTCCTCCATCAATTCATGCGGCTCGTAGATCGCCAGGCCGCAGATGATCACGAAGACCACGCCCATGGCGACGATGTCCTTCCAGACTTGGGTCGGGAAGAAATACTCCATCTTCGATCTGAGCTCGTCCGGCGTGCCCTTGTAGGGCCCGGCCGGCCCGGCCTTGCGGAAGAAAAACAGATGCAGGCCGGCCAATCCCGCCAGCGCCAGGGGCAAAATCATGACATGGATCACGAAAAAGCGGCTCAACGTCTGCGCGCCGGGCACGGGCCCTCCCCGCATGAAGCGGCCCAGAAAATCGCCGACGATCGGCACCTTGTCGACGATCTCCACGCCGATCACGGTGGCCCAGTAGGAACGCTGGTCCCAGGGCAGCAGATAGCCGGTGAAGCCGAAGCCGAGCACGATCATGAAGAGCCCCAGGCCGGCCAGCCAGACCATTTCGCGAGGTTTTTTGTAGGCGCCCCACAGATAGACCTGCGACATGTGCATGATCAGCACCGCCACCATCGCCGAGGAGCCCCAGAGGTGATAGCTCAGGATGAACCAGCCGTAGTCCACCTCCTCGATGATGTAGCGGGTGCTCTCCCAGGCGTGATCGGCGGTGGGCGCGTAGTAGAACATCAGGAGAATGCCGGTCACCACCTGCATCACGAAAATGAACAACAGAACGGAGCCGAAGACATAGGCGTAGCGGGCTCCGCCGGCCATCGGCTCGTTGAGCATCTTGGCCTGAAGCGTCTTCAGGTCGATGCGCTCGTCGATCCACCGATAGATGGCCTGAAACATTTAGACGATCCGGACTTGCTCGGCCTTGCCGGCTTTGAACTCCATATCGATGATCTGAATCTCGTTGCCGGCCACTTTCACCGGCAGCACGTCGAGCGGTCGGGGCGACGGGCCGTCCAGCACCTTCCCCGCGGGATCGAAAATGCTCAAATGGCAGGGGCAAATGAAGGTCTGGCCGAACGTGCGGTGCTTTCTCCACCGGTAGGCGCACCCCAGATGGGGGCACTTGCCGGAAAAGACCACGACTTCGGCCTCCTTGCTGTTGGTCCACACCACCTCGCCGTTGGCATCGCGGAACTCGATGTCTCCCTCGGCGTAAATTTTTTCCCGCAGTTCGGGGGAGACCCGCATCGCCCAATGGGATTTTTCAAATTCCCTGGTCAGAAACCCTTCCTTCACCGTCTTATGAAACTTTAACAACTGGGGCACGCCCGGCTCGCGCAAGGCGTCGATGCGGCCGAACTTCAGCCAAGAGTTGTCAAAGGGCAGGTACATCGGATCGATGATGTAGCGCAGCGCCGGGAAGGCCAGCGGCAGCGCGAGCACGGCGCCGATCGCGGCGGTGAACTTTGTAAAGAAGCTCCGTCGGGTGACGTCCTTTTCCAGCGCCGGCACGGGCACCAGCACCTCGCCGGGCCGCACGCCGTGAAGCCGGCGCTCCAGGTGCGGGATCTCCACCTCTTCAATCGACACGAAGTCGTCGCGCCGCAGCCGCTCGAAGCGGCCCAGCTCGGCCGAGGTGCAGCGCAACCGCACCTCATGCTCGCTCACCGACGCGATCAACTCCGCCGGCGCAAGAATGTCGACCCCGCCGGCATCGATGGCGACATGGCTGATCTGTTGCGTGAGCGGATCGATGATGAGCCGGGTCACCTCGCCGACCTGACGGTCGGTGCAGGCCACTGTGGCTGTGATCTTCGGCTGCATGACCCTCAAACGCGCCGTTATTTGACCGTGTAGCCGGGAG
>JBFMAJ010000057.1:0-10306 GCA_040755775.1 Nitrospirota bacterium | reverse complement strand
GCCACCCGGACACTGATCTGTTTGATCCGCCGTTCATCGAAATCCACCGTGCCCACCGTCCGGATCGCCGTTTCCAGCGGCTGCTCCCGTACCGTCTCAGTTTTCACCCCGATCAATTGCCGGCGGACCGGAGAGATCATCACGGCGGCCTGGGCCACGCTGTCGCCGCCCATCTCTTCTCCCATACCTCCCCCCATGCTCATACCTTCCATCGCCGTGCCGGACCAAAAATACCAGCCGGCGCCGATCATGGCCACCGCGGCCAGCGCGCCGCCGAGAAATGTCGCTATGCGTTTGGTCTTCATCGTCCGCTCCTTCGATCGATTCGCATTAGAATGCCGTCCCAACGCTGCGCTCCAGCCTGGCAATGGCTTG
Source organism: Nitrospirota bacterium (assembly GCA_040755775.1). Classification (GTDB taxonomy): domain Bacteria; phylum Nitrospirota; class Nitrospiria; order JACQCE01; family JACQCE01; genus JBFMAJ01. The sequence goes on along the minus strand of JBFMAJ010000057.1, from coordinate 9,931 downwards.
CCAGAACTGGACCTTCGCGCCCGCGTACTCAAGCTGCAGATCGAGCAGCGTGCGTTCGCCGTCGATCAGGCTGAGAAAATCCACTTTGCCCGTCTGATAGCCGATCCGGGCCGATTTCAGGGATTGCTCGGCCTGCGGCAGCACGCCGTGTCGATACATGTCGATGAGCTGCTCGGCCGTCTTGACCTGAGTGAAGAGATCCCGGAGCTCGAACAGCGTCTGATTGTGAAGGGCCGCCTGCTCCGCGCGGGCCTGCGCGGCCTGCGCGTCGGTCTGGCGCGCGCGGGCGGCATATTTGCCCGTGAAGATCCACGGGAGCGTCATTTTGACATTGGTCTGCCACTTGTTCGAACCGCCGTGCACATCCCAGTACATCAGCTCCACCATGAAATCGGGCAGGTAGTTTTTCTTCGCCAGCGCCCGGGCCCGCTCGCTCTGCTCGATCATGAACGAGGCCGCCTTCAACTCCGGCCGATTCTGAAGCGCCTGCGCTGTCAGCCCGTCAATCGCCTGATCGAAGGGGCGATAGACCGGCTCTTTGATCCGCCCAAATGACGCCCCAGGCGGCCGATTCAACAGGCTGTTGAGCTCGGCCGCGGCGGACGCCTGTTCCTGCTCCAGCACCAGCAGGCTGTTGTGAAGCTTCGACAGCTCTACCTGGGCTTTGAGCAGTTCCTGTTGGGAAGCCTGGCCGACCGCATATTTCTGATTGGCGATCCGGATGAACTCCTCCCGCAGCGCCTGATGCTCCAGATGAAGATCACGGCTCTGTTGAATCAGGAACAATTGGTAATAGGCGGCCTTGACGCGAGCCGTGATTTCGAGAATTTTCGCCCGATACTCCTGCTCCGCGGCTTCCGACGCCTTGGCCGCGATCGTTCCCTTCAATGACCGCTTGCCTGGAAAGGGCAAACTTTGGCCGATGCCGTACCAGCTCTCGTCGGCGCCGGCCAGATTGAAATTGGACGGAATCGACCACTGCGTGAAGATCAACTGCGGATCGTCAAGCGACCGGGCCTGCGGAATCTCTTCCTTGGCCGCATTCCATCGTTGTTTGAAGGAAAGAATCTCCGGATTTCCGGCCAGCGCTTCGTCCAGCAATGCAGACAGGCTGGCCGGAGGCGGCTCGGGTTCCACGGCGCGCGCGCCCGGCGGCCCGCACAAAAGACCGATCGCGATGATGACGGCTGTCTGTGTTTTTACCTTCATGGAACGCTCTCCCCGTTTTAATGGAGCCATCGCCCGCGCGTCGACAGACGACGAACGAGCGCAAAAACCCGGCGTGAACGAGGAGAGGATTAAATCCTGAGCGAGCGCGTCAGGAGGTAACGATCAATAGAACGGCAGGAACCGACCGGGGAATGCTCTGAGGCGGACACGCGAAGGGAAAGAACATCCGAGATAGCTTGGCCGTGCCATCCGGACACGGCGGCATGAGCCGGCGCCTGGATCGCCGCTTTGACGATGGCCGCGGAGGCACCGGCCGTCAATTGTTCCTGGCCGGCCGACGCGCGGCTTTGCTGGCAGGATTGCCGGGCGGCGTCAGGCGTCTTCTCGCTCCGGCATTTCTTGGCGCAACAGGCCATGGCTTGACCTTCGCGCATGTCCGCCGAAGACGCCAAGCAGGCAAACGCCTGGCCGCCCATGAAGAGCGTCAGAAAACCGGCGGCGAGAAAACTTGTTATCCGGGGATAAATCGCCGTCTTCATTGCGCCAATGATACCACAGCCTGTTCGAGATGAAAAGCCGCCACGGCGCACGCCGTTATTCCGGCCGGCGGTCGCGCTCTTCGCGCAACGCCTCAAGCTCCGCGATGACTTCCAAATCCCTGGGGCGGCCGGCCGCCCGCTTGACGCGGATCAGAGCGGGCAGATCGAGACAACGGCAGGTCACCCCGAACACGGTGACCTCCACCGACTCCGGTAAGAGATCACGGTACAACCCGCCGCCCGTGATCTCGCCCAGCAAGTCGAGGCTTCCGAGTGACGTGGTGAGCGTGAAGTTCAACCCGCGACGAATGGTTTCGGCATCCCAGCGAAACGGGAGACCGGGAGGGGCGCCTCGAAGATATGGCGAGTGCGGCGCCAGCGCGGCAACGAGCCGGGCCATGTTCTCCGGCGTGCGGGCGTAGACAATGTCCACGTCACGGGTCAGCCGGGCGGAGCCGTGCGCGGTGGCGGCAAGCCCCCCGACCAGGATGAATTCCACGCCGGCGTCACGCAGCAGCGTGAGAATAGCCTTAAGATCGGTTACGCCGCGATCGGGCTCCGGCACGCTGCATTTCCTCCGCGGTCCGCTGAAGAGCCATCAACGCCAAAAACCGCTCTTCCACCGTCAGCTTGAGATTCTCGCGCAGCAGGGTCCGATCCACGTCCTTCTTGTAGGCTTCGATCACCGGATCGGGATCAAGCGAAATGTCGTAGGTTCGCGCCATGGCCGGTACCATCATATCCCAGGCGCACGCCGGCTGGCAACGGCCGGCGGCTTCGGCGATCGGTCTCACCCCATATGCCTTCTGAACCGGAGAAGGCTCCAACCAAGCAGCGCCGCGCCGATGACGGCGACAGCCGCCAGCCGGGGCCATAGGATCTCGAACCCGACCCCTTTCAGGAAAATACCTAAAATGGCCTCCATGTAATGGCGCAGCGGACTCAATTCAGCCAGATACTGCATCCCCAGCGGCATGCTCTCTACGGGCACGACCGTGCCGGAGAGAAACATGATGGGAAACAAGGCAAAAAAGGCGATCAGCAGCGCTTGCTGCAGCGTCTCTGAAATCGTGGCGACCAGAATGCCGATGGCCATGCTGCTGGCCAGGAAAACGGCGGAAAAGACAAAGAACCACGCGACATTCCCGCGCAGCGGCACGCCGACCACGGCCGCGACCACCAGGCCGGGGATCAGGGCGAGCAGGCCCACGACCAGGGGCGGCAGCATCTTGGCCATGATGAATTCAGCGGGCGCAATGGGTGTCACCATCATTTGTTCGATGGTGCCCGATTCTTTTTCCCGCACGATGCCGGCCGCGGCCGTGATCACGCCCACCAGCATGCCGGCCTGCGCGATCATCGAGAGCACCATGAAATAGCTGTATTTAAGCTCGGAGTTGTACCAGATGCGCGGACGGTGCTCGACGGGCGGCATCAGGTCCGCACGGGATGCTCCCACCCGGTCCAGAGCGAAGTTCTGAACGATGCGCTGCGCGTAGCCCTGGGCCACGCTGGCCGTGTTGGCGTTCGATCCATCCAACAACAGTTGCAGGGACGCCCGCTCGCCCCTCGCCAGTTGTTTGGAAAATTCCGGCGGAATGGTGATCGCCGCCAGAACCTCGCCCTGGTTCAACAGGGACGCGATCTGCTCTTCCCGGTCGGCCAAGTGCTCAATCCGGAAATAACCGGAGCTCTGGAAGCGCTCTGCCAGCAGCCGGCTGGCGGCGGACCGGTCAAAATCGGCCAGCACCGTCGGCAGATGGCGCACGTCGAAGGAGAGCGAATAGACGCACATGATCACCTCGGCCGTATACAGGTACAGAATCAGGGAGAGCAGGAACCTGGCCCGCAGAAACTGGGTCATTTCCTTGCGCACCAACGCCGCCATGCGTCCCCGGTTTCCCATCAGGCCACCTTCTTGCGAAACAGCAGGGTCGTCAGCGAGAAGACCGCCGCGGTGTAGACAATCAGCAGCAGAAATTGCGGCCATAAGACCTCCAGCCCGACGCCCTTCATCGCAATGCCGCGTGAGATCTCGACGAAGTAGCGGGCCGGAAACAGATAGGTGTACATCTGCATCATGTCGGGCATGGTGAAAATTGGAAAGAGAAAACCGGAAAAAAGAAAGGACGGCATCAGGGTCAGAATCAGCGCCAGCAGCATCGCCACCAACTGGCTGCGCGTCGTGGCGGAGACCAGCAGGCCCAAGCCCACGGTGCAGAAGACATAGAGGGTCGTTGCGCCCAGGAACAGCAGCAGGCTGCCGCGGAACGGAACGTTAAACCACCAGAGGCCGGCCGCCAGAATCATCACCATCTCCAAAAAGGCGATGGCCGCGTAGGGCAGCATTTTCCCGGTGATAAACTGCCAGGGCCGGACGGGCGAGACGAAGATCTGCTGCACGGAGCCGGCTTCTTTTTCCCGCACCACGGCCAGCGTCGTCAACAGCGGCGGAAAGGCCATCAGGATCACGCCGAAGAGGCCGGGGACGATGTAGTTGACGCTTTTGAGCGGAGCATTGAACCAGATCCGGCTGTTCACCTCGATCGGCATCAGATGCGCGTCGTCATGGCCGGCGGCCGCCAGGGCTCGTTGCGCCTGCTCCAGGGCAAAGTTGTGAATGATGGCCGCGGCGTAGCCGGCCACGACCATCGCAGTGGCGGAAAAAGAGCCGTCCACCAGCGTCTGAACCATGGCGGTGCGGCCGCCGGCGAGCTGCTCGGAAAAATCGTGTGGAATCACCAGCACCAGCCGCGCCCGGCCGCGATCGAGCAACTCGCGAATTTCTTGCTCCCGCTGAATGTCATGTGCGCGCCGGAAATAGCCCGAGTGAGGAAAGGCGTCGATCAGATCCCGGCTCTGCGGGCTTTGATCCAGATCATAGACGGCCAGACCGACCTCCTTCACGTCCAGCGAAAGCGCCGAGCCAAAGAGATACAACATGACCAGCGGCAGTGCGATCGCCACCCAGATGGTGATCGGATCCCGGCGGATCTCCCGCACCTCCTTCCAGACGACGGCGCCGATCAGGCTCTTCATCCGGTCTTTCCCGCCACGCTCCGGGCCTCTTCGAGGCGCGCCTGCTCCATCTCGATAAAGGTGATGAAGACATCTTCGATGCTGAGCGGAACCCGTTCGACCCGGCGAACTTGGTGGCCGTCCTTATGCAGCCGCTCCAGGATCCGGGGCCGGGCCGTCTCCGCATCGTCCACCAGGAGGTGAAGGCGGTCTCCAAAGAAGGAGGGCCGGATCCCTTCGACCTCACGAAAAAGGGCCAGGGCCCGGACCGGCTGATCGCATTCGAGCTCCAGCATCTCCCCCGCGCGCATGTTGGCGCGGAGCGATTCCGGGGAGTCCAGCGCGATCAGCCGCCCGTTGTACAACAGCCCCAGCGTGTGGCAGTGCTCCGCCTCATCCATATAATGAGTCGTCACAAAGATTGTGACGCCCTGATCCGAGAGGCGGTAGATCAGCTCCCAGAAACGCCGCCGTGACAGAGGATCGACCCCCGCGGTGGGCTCGTCCAAAAAAAGCACCTCCGGTTCGTGCAGGACGGCGCAGGCCAGCGCCAGCCGCTGTTTGATCCCGCCGGAAAGCGATCGTGTCAGCCGGTGCTCCTGCCCGGAGAGCCCTGCCAGTGCCAGCGCCCAGGCACGGCGAGCGGATCGCTTCCCTTGCGGCACGCTGTAGGCGCCGGCAAAAAAATCGATGTTCTCCCCGACCGTCAGATCCTCATAGAGGGAAAAGCGCTGCGACATGTAGCCGATTCGCGACTTGACCGCCTGCGGGTTCCTGCCGATCTCCCGGCCCGCCACCACGGCCCGCCCCGATGTGGGGGCCAGCAGACCGCACAGCATGCGGATGGTGGTCGTCTTGCCCGAACCGTTGGGGCCGAGAAACCCGAAGATCTCGCCGCGCCGCACGGAAAAGCTGACTTGGTCCACCGCGGTGAAAGCGTCGAACCGCATGGTCAGCTCCACCGCCTCGACGGCCATCCCGCCCCGCCCCCCAACCGGCGACAACATCGGTGGCGCCGGAACAGCTTCCGCCGACTCCACAAGGCGCGTGACGAACAGATCTTCCAGGCTGGGGGCGACCGGGCGAAGCCGCGTCACGGTCACCCCGCCCTGCTCCAGCGGGGTGCGCACAATCTCTTCCCCTTCCCCGGCCTTCAGGTGCAGGTGGATTCGCTCGCCGAAGACGTACGGGTTCGCTTGTGGAACAGCCTGGTTCAGGATGGCCAGGGCCTGGCGTTGAGGATGTGCCGTCAGCTCCAGCATGGCGCCGGGGATCGCGGCGCGCAGCTGACTCGGCTGATCGCAGTCGATCAGCCGGCCGTCATGCAAGAGCGCAACGCGCGAGCAGCGCTCCGCTTCGTCCATATACGGCGTCGAGACCACGATCGTCGTTCCCCCCGTCAGGGCCTGATAGAGGATGTCCCAGAACTCCCGCCGCGACACCGGATCAACCCCGGTGGTCGGTTCATCCAAAATCAGCAGCTCAGGTTGATGAATGAGCGCGCAGCACAGGGCCAGCTTCTTCTGCATGCCGCCGGAGAGGTGGCGGGCCAATCGATCCCGGTGGGCCTGCAAGCGGGCGAAGCCCAGGAGCTGCGCTTTGCGCGTCCGGCTGGCGTCATCCGGCACACGGTGCAACATCGAGAAAAAATCGAGATTCTCCTCCACGGTCAGGCGCCCGTAGAGGCTGAAACTCTGCGACATATAGCCGATGCGCGCGGTGATGTGCGCCGCGTCCCGCACCGTGTCATGCCCCAGCACCGTGGCGCGGCCCCCCGCGGGATTCAGGATGGCCGAGAGCATCTGCAACGCGGTGGTCTTGCCGGCGCCGTCCGAGCCCAACAAGCCAAAGACTTCGCCCCGTTGCACAGTCAGGGACAGCCCCTCCAGCGCGACGCGTGCTCCGTAACGCTTGCTCAGTCCATGGGTTTCAATCACTGGGACCGAGTCCAATACTCTACCTCTCCCACGGAACATCCGGCTTCCAGCGGATCAGCGCATCGGCCGGCATGCCCGGCTTCAACATGCCTTGAGGATTCTTGAGCTCCAGTTTGACGCTGTAGACGAGGGTCACCCGCTCATCCGGCATGTGGACATCTTTGGGTGTAAATTCCGATTTTTTGGCAATCTCGGTCACGACCGCCTCGAACGGTTGATCGGGAAAAGAATCAATGTAGACCCGGGCAGGATCACCCAGCTTCACCTTGCCGATGTCCCGTTCCGGCACATAGACGCGCAAATAGGGACGGTCAAGATCAACCAGCACCACCAGTGTTTTTCCGGGAAAGACCAATTCGCCCTGTTCCGCCACCTTGGTCGCCACGGTTCCGGCAATCGGCGCCACGATGCGCGTCTCGGTCTTGGCTGCTTGCGCCTCATCACGCAGGGCGCCGGCGGCGGCCACTTCGGCTCTGGCCGCGGCAAGGAGATCCCCGACCGACCGCAGCTCCCCCTCAGCCTCCTCCAGATTGTTCTCAGACTGATCCAATTGCTGGGCGGATGCCGCGCCCTCTTTGAACAGCGCCTGAATGCGCCGGTAATCCACTCGCGCCTTGGCGGCGTGGTGCTCCAGGGTCGTCAGGCGGGCCGAGAGTTGCCGCACCTGCTTCTCGGCCGCCTGCACACGCGCCCCGGCCTGCGCCAGCCGTGCGTCAATCTCCTCGGCGGAGATGAGCGCGATGAGCGCGCCCTGCTCCACGCGCTGTCCCTCCGCCACGGGCAAGGACTCGATGCGGCCGGTCACCCTGCTGCCGACGGTGACTTCCGTCCCCTCGATGCGGCCATATCCTTCGAGGATCCCTTCCGGCAGGGGCGGGGGAAACAGCCACGGCCACAGGAACCATCCGGCGCCGGCGAGGATGATCGCAAGCGCCACGGCAACCCCGGCGTTCTTCGCCTTCATTTCACAAACTGCTCGGGCTTTTTTCCGAACTTTTCCTTGCAGCCGGGCGAGCAGAAATAGAACGTCCGCCCCTGATAGGAGGCGGTGCCGGCCGCCCGTTTCTCATCCACCTGCATGCCGCAGACCGGATCTTTTGCCATGACACTTCTCCTTTCTACGCGATTATTTTCCCATCATGCCCTTTTCGTCCCCCATCATGCCCCTTCCCATCATGCCCTGGTCCTTCATCATGCTCCGGTGCTGCTCCCGCATCTGCTCCATTTGCTTCATCATGTCGCCCATCTCGCCCCGCATGCCTTTGTCCTGGGTCATGTGCTGCATGTGCTGCATCATCGTGTGCATCATCTCCATCATCTGATCCATTTCCTTCATCATCTTCCTCTGGCTTTTTTCCATTCCCTTCATGTCCATCCGCTCTTCCTTCATTTGGTCTTCCTTCATCATTCCGCCATCCATCTGCGCAGCCACCGTAGAACCGGTCAAGAACGTCAAGGCCAGTATTGCCGCACCGATCATTGAAGTACGCATGATTTGTCTCCTTCCGGTTGGTGTTGTTAGGTTCTCTTCAACCACATGTCATACAGCGAGATGATAATCTGCCCCGCCAGGGCCAGCCCCATCAGGATCCCGCCGATAATGACGGTATAGGCGAACAGCGGCTCCACCTTGGTGAACCACCAGGAGCCGATGTCGATCCAGATCGCGACGAAGGGCATGGCGGCCAGCAGCGCGCGCCACCCCACGGGCACCTCGCTCAGCACGAAAATGCCGCCCGTCAGGATGAAAATGAAGCTGATCCCGAACAGGTGAATGTGGGAGACGTTCACCAGCCGTTTCACCGACTCGCCCATATCCATCGTGGCATAGACGGCCACCTCTTCAAACGAGGTCAATGGCGGCAGGGAGCGGCCCGCCTCCTTGCTGTGGCAGACCGCGCACTGATCGAGAAAAATCTGTTGCACCGAATCAACGTCCGATTCTTTTGCGCCGCGCCGGATCCAGGCGACAAGTACCTCCTTTTGCGCCGGTGTGACGAATTCGCCCATGGTTCCGTCTAAAGCAGCCTCAAGCTTCGTGCCCGCGCGCTGGCCGTAGTACTTGATGATCACCGCCTGCACCATGCCCATCCCCTGCCTGGCGTGGGGCTCAACATCGATCAAGAACAGGTACAGCGCGGCAAACAGGTAGCCGATCCCGATCGTGAGCAGAAAGCAGGTGAAGAGCACCTTGACCGGCAGGCTGAGCCCTCGCAATGTCATCGCGTCGCCCCGCGTTAAAAGTTGACCATCGCTTCGGCCACCACTTTATTTTCCCTGCCGGAGGTCAACCGATCCCGGAGCTGGCTCGCTTCGACCGCCAGCCGTAAATATTGTTGGAACGGATAGACCGCCCCGACCGTGCCCTGGAACTGCAGGTCGCGGGAGAGCCGGTCATTGGGATCGATATAGTCAAAGCGCCCCAGCACGGTGAAGCCCAGATCCGAGAGAAACTGTTGCAGCTCAACGTAAGCGGCGTGGCCGTTCAAATTCAGCCCCGGCGCGGCCAGGCCGTCATCCTCGCTCCGGATATAGCCGCCCTGCGCTTCAAATCCATTCGTGAAAATTTTATTGGCCGCCACCCCGTAGCGCCGGAAACCTGTCCTCCCTGTCGGGATTGCGTCATCGCGCCACGTTCCGATGTAGCCGTAGAGCGTGACGCTGGAGGCCTGCTCATCGAGCAGCCGTTCATAGGCCACCAAGAAATCCTTGGCCGTGTCATTGTCGCCTTCCGTGCCGGAGCCGGCCTCATCGACGCCGTTGGTGATCTGCGCAATCAACCGGGAATCGCCGATCACATGACTCAACTCAATGCCCCGTTGGTCCGCATTGACGCGAAACGGCACGCCGCCGCGGGTGAGTGGCATCGAAAAGACGGCCGGCGTACTGATCCCCGTCGGCCGGTCGAAGCCGCCCAATCCCACGCGATTAAGCGTATGAATCTGTCCGATTCTGAGCATCGTAAAATGCTCGGCCGATCCGATGATCCCCTGAATCTGCGCGACCAGGCCGATGTCATCCGATGCTTCCCATTCCAACTCCGTGAAGGCCGAGAAATTCTTCGTCAATGCCCCGGCGTAAAAGATGGTCGAGTCATGCCATTGAAACTCGCTGCTGTTGTCGCCCAGTTTTGACCCGACAAACTCGTATCGCCCCCGCCCCCGGACCGCAAGGAAGTTTCCCACCCGGGTGATTTCTTGGCCCTGCCCGAATTCGTCGGGCATCCGGTAGCCGGCCCGGCGGAAGCGGTGGCCGACGGCGTTGAGC
>JBFMAJ010000056.1:0-10330 GCA_040755775.1 Nitrospirota bacterium | reverse complement strand
CTGAAGTCTCATTTGCAGATGTGAAGGGCCGTCTTGCTCGTTGGGGCTTTCATCTCAAGCCTGGTAGAGGCTGGTGGTTCAAATAATTATCGATGAAGCATCTTGAGATGAAGTGAAGGGCAAAATATGGTCGCTTGTTGCAAATTTTATAGCCCGGTTGGTGTCCACTATTTCCCTGAACCTACAGCGCCTGACCAAACAAACTGGCTTAATAAGTCCGAATCATTCGGTGCTCAGGCAGAACTTGTTGCCTATATCAGTCAACTTGATGAGGAGGGATTTCTTCAGATTGATCGAGACAGCGTGCTGTTGTCTTGGGACACCATCTATGGATTATTGACGCTACCACAACACGGTGATAGTTTCCCCCTTCTAGGCCTGCCGTCGATTCAACCCATCACCCCAAATCTTAAAAGCTCAGGCGGTCTGGCAGATCCCGGGTTCTCCATCGCTATCGCAAATTGGCGATACGATGATGGTCGTCCAATTGGACACTATTTGAAGATAACTGGTGCTATTGCGGAGTTGGAGGGCAAGGAATCAATGCTCCCAGAAGCGTCATGGCGCCTTGTTCAGGCAGTTAAGACTTTTGCAGATCTGCCTTTATCCGAGAAAACGGCAGTTGCCAACCGCCGTTTTTGGGGATGCATCCGCCAGCGGGCGCTTGCTGCGAAAGCTGGGCTTGATAATTTTCTTGCTCGTACAGTTGTACTGACACCGGAGAAGCTACAGCTTCGCATGCGGAAGGCCGAAGTTAACAACACTAAGGTAATTGAGATCATCCCAATGTTCGACGGTGTACCTTTTGGTTGGCTCAGAACATTTGATGGTTATGATCATGTCCAAGACCGCTATGACATTCCAAGCGGGTTAGGAGTCGTGCAGATTCTTATTGACCCTGCGGTCAGAACCGTTCTTGCCGAAATTAAGCGAATGCCGGGCCGGAGGGTAGCAGGTTCTCGTGCAGAAGCATTCATCCGTAATCCCTTTAGCCTTCTTGGCGAGGATGCAACTCAAGTCATTCTTGAGAAGGAGTTTGAAGAAGCTCGAGAAGAGGCTGGAATTTATTTTTATCGTTTTACTACCCAAGTCGTTCGAGACGAAGTGGGAATTTGTGGCGCCTCTCTCCTTATCGAATCCTCACTGAAGGGAGGTGTAACCGAAGTCTACAGATTCAAGAGCCAGGATGAACTTAGGAGTTTCATCCGTGAGCTTGAGGATAAACTTTCACGTGGGATGGAGTGTTGTGCATGGGAGGGCTGGGATCTCGAGCTTTTGGGAGATGCTGAGGACCAACTTCGCACGCTCCGGGACGCTCTGGCCGAGTGGCTCAGACCGAGACCGCTTATTCGCTTGTCGGACATCTATGACCTTTCCCGCTACAGCGAACGCATAAAGGAGATCGGCCAAGAGAAGCCCTACTATTCGCCCTACATCGCAAGACAAAAAGATGATGGAGGATGGTTCCCCGACCACGTTACCTTCGGATTTTTTTGGACACCAGAAGGGAGCATGGAGCCTGTAGGATTAAGCCTCAGCCCTAAGGATATCGATCAATTAGAGGCTGATATTGCTAGAATTAAGGCCGAAGACAAGGAGACCCTTAGTCTTGAGGGCTGCCCAAAGCCCATCGGCCTTTCGGAAGCTGAAGATCTTATAGCGGTCCTCAGGGAAGTTTCTGCTGATATTAAGCGTGGTGTTTTCCCCAAGTCTTCGAAGGTAGAGGTATCCACGGGTAGGAAATCCCGGGCGATCTCGTCTCTTGTCGTGAAGCCAAATATAGAACGTGTCGACTATTCTGAAGAGCGGAGGCGCATAGCTTTAGCGAGACCCCCAGATCTGGCGCCACAGCTTCCAAGAGCGCTCAGGCCGGATGTAAAGCTATTTAGCCATCAGCTCAGAGGTATTGCAGTGCTACAACATCTCTGGAAAAACACGCCAGATTTTTGCCGTGGTGTTCTGCTAGCTGACGACATGGGGCTAGGTAAGACGCTTCAATTGCTTACGTTTGTTGCAAGCTGTTTGGAGGAAAATCCGAAACTCGATCCTGTGCTTGTTGTGGCGCCGTTGTCCTTACTAGAAAATTGGAATGCTGAGGTCGAGAGGTTCTTCAAACCTAAAGCCTTGATGGTCGAGACACTTTACGGTGACAAGCTTGCTGGAAAAAAACTGAGACGGGAAGAGATTCAGGGAGAGTTGGTTGCGGCGGGGCTTACGCGATTCCTAAGACCCCAATGGCGGGGTAAGGCCAATATTGTGCTTACCACGTATGAAACCCTAAGAGATCTCGAATTTTCGCTTGCTTCGGAGCGTTGGAGTATAATGATATGTGATGAGGCCCAAAAAATTAAGAATGCTAACGCCCTTGTCACCCGGGCCGCGAAAAAGCAGAATGTCGGTTTCAAGATTGCTTGCACTGGCACCCCAGTAGAAAACTCACTTGCGGATATCTGGAGTCTTTTCGATTTTATACAGCCAGGGCTTCTTGGTGCTCTCAACGAGTTTGGTGTTCGTTACCGGCGGCCGATTGAGGCAAAGACAGATGAAGAACATGCGCGGGTGGATGAGCTCCGCAAGCTCATAGAACCTCAGCTTATTCGGCGCACAAAACGAGAAGTAGCAAAGGACCTACCCAGAAAGCTCATCGTGGATTCCTGCAAAGGTATTCCGATGTCGATCCATCAGAAGACGCTCTACAGCCATGCCATTAACCAGTTCAAGTCGAAATCACCGGAAAACGGCAAACAAAAATTTGCAAATCACTTAGGATTACTACACTATCTGAAGCGTGTTTGCACCGATCCTCGCCCGCTAGGGCAATTTGCGTATATTACGGAGTCTTTCGAGGATTATGCTAGCAAGTCGCCTAAGATGCGCTGGCTTATCGATGAGCTTGAGAAAATTAGGATTCTCAATGAGAAAGCGATTATTTTCACTGAGTATCGTGACCTTCAGCGTCTCATCCAAGGGTATGTATGCAACAGATTCGGCATTACCCCGGATATTATTAATGGTGACACAGCGGCTTCCTCGAAGAGCGCATCGAGCCGCCAAAAGCGTATCGATGCTTTTCAAGCAAAACCTGGATTTGGAGTCATTATTCTATCTCCGCTGGCGGTTGGTGTCGGGATGAATATTCAAGCGGCAAACCATGTCATCCACTATACGAGGACATGGAATCCCGCCAAGGAGGATCAAGCCACTGATAGAGCTCACCGCATCGGACAGGATAAAGACGTATTTGTTTATTGTCCAACAGTTACCGACCCTAGCTTCAAAACCTTCGAGAAAAGACTCGATGAGCTTCTCGAGTGGAAACGCACTCTATCGGAGGACATGCTGAATGGTTCTGGAGATCTATCCATTGGCAACTTTGGGGGGCTTGATGACGTTGAGGGTATGCCCGCTATGGAGGACCGGGCCATTACCATCGAAGACCTGATTCAAATGGACCCCGACACATTCGAGGTGTTTTGTGCGGTACTGTGGCAGAAACAGGGCTACCCGATTGTTTATCGGACCAGGAAGAGCGGCGATGGTGGTGTGGATGTTGTTGCAATCAAGGGCAAGACGGGAGCCTTAATTCAGGCAAAAAGCTCCCTGAAAGAAGGCAAGGAACTTGGGTGGGAAGCTGTGAAAGATGTTGTCGCTGGGGAGGCTGCCTACCGGGCAAAATATCCCGATGTAGAATTCACTAAGTATTCGATGACTAATCAATTTTTTAATAAGGATGCACAATATCAGGCAGAAGTTAACGGCGTCAACCTCGTAAATCAAGATCAGCTACTGGAATTCCTAGAGAGGTACGCGGTGACAATATTTGAAGTAGAAGAATGCCTGCCCGTCTAGGGCGCCTGCTCCTGCTTGACCCCAAAGATATAGATGTCTATAATTATGGCTATCTCAAAACAGAGAGTGAGGGGGAGTGGCATGAAAATGGCAACCGTTGCCGAGGTGAAGAATAAGCTCTCGGAATATCTCAAGCGCGCCGAGAAAGAGGATGTGGTGATTACTCGCTCGGGGAAACCGACCGCCGTGCTGCATCATTTGGGCGAAGACGAGTTGGAGGACTATTTGCTGGAACACGATCCGAAATTCAAGGCCAAGATTGAGCGTCGGTGGCGCCATTTCCTCAAGCACGGGGGGCTGACGATTGAGCAAATATTGAAGCAAGAGCGCGGCCGGTGAGCAATGGGTCATTTGGGATCGTATTTGAGCAGCACGCCCGTCGAGATTTAGAGTCCTTCCCGCAAGACGTTCGATTATCTATTCTAGAAGAAATTCAGAAGTACTTATCTCACGCACCATTCCAATCCGTCAAAACTCGAATAAAAAGGATGAATGGGTTTACTCCGCCGCTATATCGGTTAAGGATCGGTGATTATCGAGTCTACTATCGTATTTATCAACGTCAGGTTGTGATCCTGACGGCGCTGCACAAGAAAGATTCGGAGAAGTGGTTAAGCCGCCTATGACAGCAGCGGGCGAAGGTATTGTCCGGTGTAGGAACGTGGGTTATTTGCGACGGTTTCCGGCGTGCCTTCGGCGATGATTTCGCCGCCCTGATCGCCCCCCTCCGGGCCCATGTCGACGATCCAGTCGGCGCACTTGATCACGTCGAGATTGTGCTCGATGACGATGACGGTATTGCCCTGGTCCACGAGCCGCTGCAGCACGGCGAGCAGCTTGCGGATGTCTTCGGGGTGCAGCCCCGTGGTCGGCTCGTCGAGCAGAAAGAGCCAGTCGTGCGCGTCGGCGCGGTCGAGCTCGGCGCAGATCTTCAGCCGCTGCGCCTCGCCGCCGGAGAGCGTCGTGGCCGGCTGGCCGAGCCGGATATAGCCCAACCCCACATCGGAGAGCAGCCGGAGCGTGCGGACCGTTTCCGGCAGATCGGCAAAGTGCCTGAGCGCCTCATCGACGGTCAGCTCCAGCACCTGTCCGATGTGCAGTCCTTTGTACGTGACCTTCAGCACTTCGGGCCGGTAGCGGGCGCCGCCGCATTCCTCGCAGCTCACGTACAGATCCTCGAAGAAGAACATCTCCAGCTTCTGATAGCCGTTGCCCTCGCAGCGTTCGCACCGGCCGCCGGCCACGTTGAAGGAAAAGTGGCGCGGGGAGAGGCCGCGCTCCTTGGCCGCCGACTGCTCGGCGAAGCGCTGCCGGATCGGCCCGAACAGTTGCATGTAGGTGACCGGGTTGGAGCGGGGCGTCCGGCCGATCGGCTCCTGGTCGATCAGGCGAACGCCGCGCAACTGCTCCATGCCGGCGATCCGCTCGAACCGGCCCATCGATTCGAAGCTTTGCCGGAAATAACGCGCCAGCGCCGGATAGAGCGTGTTGCGCAGCAGCGTGCTTTTCCCCGAGCCCGAGACGCCGGTGACGCAGATGAAGGTCTGCAAGGGCAGGCTCAGCGTGACCTGTTTGAGATTGTGCTCCTGGGCGCCGTGGAGCGTCAGGGTCTGGCCATTGCCCTTGCGCCGCTTGGCTGGCGCGGGAATGGAGGTCTGGTGACTGAGATACCGGGCGGTGAGCGAGTCGCTCTTCAGGAACGCGTCGATGTCGCCGGCAAACACGATCTGCCCGCCCTGCGCGCCGCTGCCGGGTCCCAGCTCGATGACGTAGTCGGCCGACCGGATCAGGGCGGCGTCATGCTCCACGATGACGGCGGTATTGTCCGAGGCGGCCAGATCGCGCACGATCGCCGCCAGGCGCGCCGTGTCCCGGGGATGAAGGCCGATGCTGGGCTCATCGAGCACATAGAGCGTGCCGGTGAGCTGCGCGCCGAGCTGATTGGCCAGGCTGATCCGCTGCGCTTCGCCGCCCGACAGGGTGCGGGTTTGCCGGTTCAGAGTCACGTAGCCCAGGCCCACGCGGCGAAGAAAGCGCAGCTTGGCCCGGATCTGTCGCAGCACTTCGCCGGTGATCGCCTGCTCATGCTCGGCGAACGGCGTCTGCTCGAACCAGTCGGCCAGCTGATCGATGCTCAAGGCGCAGAGCTGGGTGATCGTCCGGCCGTGCACGGTGACCGCGCGCGCCAGCGGAATCAGCCGGCTGCCCTCGCAGCGGGGACAGAGCGTGGGCGAACGATACCGGCTGAGAAAAACCCGGACGTGCAATTTATACCGCTTGCCCTCAAGGTAGGTGAAAAAGCCATCCAGGCCCTCCAGCTTCTTTGCGCCGCCCCAGAGAATTTTTTTTTCTTTTTTTGACAATACCTGATAGGGCACGTCCAACCGGATTCCGGCCGCTTCCCCGTGTTTCATCAATTGCCGCTGCCACCAACGATGCGAGGGTTTGGTCCACGGATCGACGGCGCCTTGCGCCAGCGTCAGGCGGGGATCGGGCACGACCGACTTCTCGTCGTATCGGAGCAGGTGGCCGAACCCTTTGCAGTCGGGACAGGCACCCAGGGGATGATTGAATGAAAAGAGGAGCGGCTGCGGCCGCCGGTAGCTGGTCCGGCACTCGGCGCAGGCGTAAGCCTGAGTCAGTTGCAACAATTCCTTGCCGGGAAATTCAATCTGCGCCTGGCCGTCCCCTTCCTGAAGCGCCGTCGCCAGTGATTCCGCCAGCCGGCTCTGCTCGTCGGGAACCAGCCGGAGACGATCCACGACGACGGCGAACGGCATCGTTTTCAACTGCTCCGGCGGCGTGGCGGCGTCGATTTGCCGGATATCACCGCTGCGTTGCCCCTCAGGATCTCCGGTGACGCGCAACCGGAAGAAACCGCGGTCCAGCAAATGGCGGAGCAATTGCGCCGGATCGTGAGGAATCGCGGGGGTAAAGAGCACCAGCGCCGGCTCGCGGGGATGATCGGTCAGCAGCCGCTCGGCGATCATCGACGGCGACTCGGCCCGGACCGGGCCCCCGCAGGTGGGGCAGTGGAGCACGCCGATTTTGGCGAAGAGCAGCCGGAGATAATCGTACAGCTCGGTGCCGGTGCCCACGGTGGAACGGGCGCTGCGCACCGGGTTCTTTTGCTCGATCGCGATCGCCGGCCGGATCTGCTCGATCGCTTCCACGTCCGGACGGTCCACCTTCTCCAGAAAGAGCCGGGCGTAGCTGGAGAGAGACTCGATGTACCGCCATTGCCCTTCGGCAAAAATGGTGTCGAACGCCAGCGACGACTTGCCCGAACCGCTGAGGCCCGTAATGGCGGTCACCCGGTCGTGCGGGATCGCGACCGTGATGTTTTTCAGGTTGTGCTCGCGGGCGCCGCGAATGATCAGGGAATCGGACGGCATGGAACGCGCGGTCGCCGCCGTTGCGGCGAAGCGGTTCATTCTAACACAGATCAAAACAGCGTGCGGACCAGCCGGGTCAATGCCACGCCCGCCAGAAAGACCGCCAACGACGCGGCGATGGCGTTGATCAGCGCCAGGCGAGGCAGGAGCACGAAGAGCGAGACCAGGTAGCCGAGCCACGCCGGCGCAAAGATGAGCAGTCCTTTCACGTAATCGGTCGTCGGCTGACTGCCGGCTTCCAGGTAGATGAAGATCGTGGTAATCAGGGTGATGGCCGGGAAGGTGGCAATAAAGGCGGAGAGCAGGCTCCGGCCGGTGGCGCCGACAAAGGTGACCAGCGTGACGACGGCGCCGCCGACCAAAAAATAGGCGAGAAATTTCACGGGACGGGCCGGCCGGTCATGCCGGATCAGGGGCGTGTGGCGCGGGCGCCATTTCGGCCAGATAGGCGGCTTGGGCCGACAGATGCGCCGGCAACTCGTCGATCGTGGTAATCGCGGGCGAGCAGAGCGTCATGAACTCGTGCCGGACGTAGAGATACTCCGCGCACGCGGCGTCCAGATGGCGGGACAGTTGCGCATGCACCTGGCGGCCCTGCCGGTTCCAATCGAGCAGTAAAATGACGGCTGGAAGGGTGCGGCCGATCCGCTTGCCGAACGCGGCCGCGCTCCGGGCGCCGTTGAACCGGATGATCTTGCCCTTGAGCCCGAGGCGGCGCAGCGCGGCCGATTCCCGGGCGCCGCTGACGATGACCGGCACGCGCTTGTTCAGCAGAATCAGTTCCTCCCGAAGGGCGCACAGGCGGGCGGCGGTGAGCAGGGTTGACGACCGCGCGCTGAACGAGGGTGCGTCGAACAGCGACGGCTGCACCGGCATGGGGGCGATAGTAGACGCATTGCCTCACTGTGTCAAGAGTATCTGATACAATAGGCGCGCATGAAAGGACTGACCTCGAAACCTCGACTCGGACGCGCCCGCCGGGCGCGGCGTCCTTCGGTCAAACCGGCCGCGCTTCGGGCCATCGAGGCCTGGCTCGACCGGCGCTTCCCGGCGTGGCGCCCCGAGCTGGCCTACGGCACCCCCTGGGAATTGCTGGCGGCGACCATCCTCTCGGCGCAGTGCACCGATGCCCGGGTCAACCGGGTGACGCCGGCCCTGTTCGCCCGCTATCCGACGGCGCAGGCGATGGCCTCGGCCGATCCGGACGAGGTGGAGGCGCTGATCCGGCCGACGGGGTTCTTCCGGGCCAAGCGGCGCAGCCTGATCGAAAGCGCCCGGCGACTGATGGCCGAGCACGGCGGCGCCGTGCCCGATCGGATGGATCAACTCCTCCGGCTTCCCGGCATCGGCCGGAAGACGGCCAACGTGGTCCTGGCCAACGCCTTCGGCCGGGCGGCGATCGTCGTGGACACGCACGTGCGCCGGGTCAGCCGGCGGCTGGGCTTCACCCGGTCTGACGACCCGGATCGCATTGAAGGGGAGTTGGCGGAGTTATTTTCGCGGGACGAATGGACCAAGCGATCACATCAATTGCTGTTGCACGGCCGCTATATCTGCCTGGCCCGCCGTCCGCGCTGCCCCGACTGCGGCCTCCGGCCCTACTGTCCCTGGTACCGCACCCATGTACGGGGGAAAATTGACAGCGAATTGAGAGGTTCGGTATAGTACCTCGTTTATTTATTGGATGCGGCTCAATGATTTCCAGCATGACCGGATATGGACGGGCGGAGATGCGATGGCGGGGCATCGAGATGGCGGTCGAGCTGCGCACGGTTAACCATCGCTTCTCCGAGTTGAGCCTGAAATTGCCCAAATCGCTGGCCCACCTGGAACCGTCGATGAAAGAACAGTTGTCCGCCCGGTTTGCCCGGGGGCGGATTGATCTTGCCATCAACGTGAACGGCCGGGGCGAGACGGGGCGCGAGGTTGCGGTTGACGAATGGCTGGCCGGCCGCTACATTCAACAATTGCGCCGGTTGCAGCGGCGCCATGGCCTGCGGGGAGAATTGCAGATCGGCGATCTGGCCCGCGTGCGCGAGTTGGTCACGGTGCGGGAGTCATTTTCGCTGCCGAGCGGGGCCGACCGGATCATCGGACAGCTCGTGCAACGCGCCGCGCGCCGGGTAGCGGGCATGCGCCGCGCGGAAGGGAAGGCCTTGGCCGCCGATTTGGCGCGGCGGTTGGGAGCGCTGGAGGCGGCGATCGGGCGCGTGCGGGAGCGGGCGCCCCTGGTGGTCGAGCACTACCAGCGCCGGCTGCGGGCGCGGGCGTCGGAGTTGGCGGGCGCGCCGGTCGCGCCCGAACGGCTGGCGCAGGAAGCGGCGCTGTTTGCCGACCGGTCCGACGTGAGCGAGGAGTTGGTGCGCCTGGACAGCCACGTGAAGCAATTTCGGGCTCATGTGAAGACCGGGGGCCCGGTGGGGCGAACCCTCGATTTTCTGGTGCAGGAAATGGGGCGGGAAATCAATACGATCGGCTCCAAGGCAAACGATGCGGCGATCTCCTCCGACGTGGTGGCCATGAAGGGGGAGCTTGAGAAAATTCGCGAGCAGGTGCAAAATGTGGAGTAACATGCGGCGGACCCGTTGTCCACGGCGAACCCGGCGGCCCGAGCGGCGATCATGAAGGATCAGTCCAACGGCATCATCTTCGTCGTCTCCGCCCCGTCGGGCGCGGGCAAGACGACCCTCTGCGCGGAGCTGAGCAAGCGGGTACCCGGTCTTTCACGGTCCATTTCCTACACGACCCGGGCGCCGCGGTCGAACGAGCGCCACGGCGTCGACTATTATTTTGTGACCGAGGAAAAATTCAATGAGATGGTCGAAAAGAATGAATTTCTCGAATGGGCGGACGTGCACGGCCACCGGTACGGCACGGGGCGGGACCGGGTCATGGATCTGGTCAATCAGGGTCATGACGTGCTGCTCAACATCGACTGCCAGGGCGCGATCCATTTAAAGAAAAAGGGCGTCGACGGCGTCTTCATCTACATTCTGCCACCCTCGCTCGAAGCGTTGAAGGCGCGGCTGCTGGAGCGCAAGTCCGACCCGCCGGAAGAAGTGGCCCGGCGGCTGAAAAAGGCGCGG
>JBFMAJ010000055.1:0-10510 GCA_040755775.1 Nitrospirota bacterium | reverse complement strand
CCGCGTCTATGCCAGGGCGGAGCTGAAGCGGAGCCCAAAGGAAGGGCTGGTGGTCCGGGTGCCAGCCATTGATGACCTGATTGCGCTGAAAAAATTTACGCAGGACGACCCGCTCAAGCAGGCGCGCAATCTTGAGGATATCCGGTATCTCCTGACGCTCAAGCGCGCGAAGCGCCCGCGCCGACCGTCATAAATCCGCCGCTTTTCATTTCAGGTGGTCATCGAGTAGAATCTCTCCCCATGGCCACCTATCAATACATCTATACGATGCACAAGGTGGGGAAAGTTGTCCCGCCCAAGCGCGAAATTCTCAAAGACATTTCGCTCTCCTTCTATCCCGGCGCCAAGATCGGCGTGCTCGGCCTGAACGGCGCGGGCAAATCGACGCTGCTGCGGATCATGGCCGGCGTGGACCAGGACTTTCTGGGCGAGGCCAAACCATCCAAGGGGGTGCGCATCGGTCATCTGCCCCAGGAGCCGCAGCTTGACCCGACAAAGGACGTGCGCGGCAACGTCGAAGAAGGCGTGGCCGGCACAAAGAAGCTGCTGGATGAGTTCAACGCCGTCAGCGCCAAGTTTGCCGAGCCGATGTCGGACGATGAGATGGCCGCGCTGATCGAGAAGCAGGCCAAGCTGCAGGAGCAGATTGACGCCGCCAACGCCTGGGAGCTCGACCGGCAGTTGGAGATCGCGGCCGACGCCCTGCGCATTCCGCCGTGGGACGCCAAGGTCGACTCGCTCTCCGGCGGCGAGAAGCGCCGGGTGGCGCTCTGCCGCCTGTTGCTCTCCAAGCCCGACATGTTGCTGCTCGATGAGCCGACCAATCACCTGGACGCCGAATCGGTGGCCTGGCTGGAGCGCTTCCTCAAGGACTATCCGGGCACGGTCGTCGCCGTCACGCACGACCGCTATTTTCTGGACAACGTCGCCGGGTGGATTCTGGAGCTGGATCGCGGCCAGGGCATTCCCTGGGAAGGCAACTATTCCTCGTGGCTCGATCAGAAGACCCAGCGGCTGGCCCAGGAAGAAAAGCAGGAGAGCGCCCGGCAGAAAGCCTTGAAACACGAATTGGAGTGGGTCCGTACCAACCCCAAAGGGCGCCACGCCAAGAGCAAGGCGCGATTGCAGGCCTATGAGGAATTGGCCTCGCTAGAAACCGTCGCCCGCAACGAGACCAAGGACATCACCATCCCGCCCGGGCCCCGCCTGGGCGAGTTCGTCATCGAGGCGAAGGAGTTGCGCAAGGGCTATGGCGACCGGCTGTTGATCGACGGCCTGAGCTTCGCCCTGCCGCGCGGCGGCATCGTCGGCATCATCGGCCCCAACGGCGCCGGCAAGACGACGCTTTTCAAGATGATCGCAGGCCAGCAGAAGCCGGATGGCGGCGCGCTGAAGATCGGCGAGACGGTGAAGCTCGCCTATGTCGATCAGGGGCGCGACACGCTGGATGGCTCAAAGACGGTCTACGAAGAGATTTCCGGCGGCCATGATGTGATCCAGATCGGCAAGCGAGAAATTTCCGCCCGCGCCTACGTGGGCGGCTTCAACTTCAAGAACACCGATCAGCAAAAACACGTCAAGCTGCTTTCCGGCGGCGAGCGCAACCGGGTGCATCTGGCCAAGCTGCTCAAGAGCGGCGGCAACGTGCTGCTGCTGGACGAGCCAAGCAATGACCTGGACGTGGAAACGTTGCGCGCGCTGGAGGAGGCCTTATTAGATTTTGCCGGCTGCGTGCTGGTGATCAGCCACGACCGCTGGTTCCTCGACCGCATCGCCACGCATATTCTGGCCTTTGAAGGCGACAGCAAAGTGACGTGGTTTGAAGGCAACTACCAGGACTACGAAGCCGACCGACATCGGCGGCTTGGCACCGACGCCGACCAGCCCCACCGGATCAAGTACAAGCCGCTAACGAGATAACCCTCTATCGCCGGGCTTTTTGCTCGCCCAGGGGCTGGTTGCATTGCGGGCAGCGGCCGGCGTACCGGCTCACCTGCCCCGCACCAGCCGCAGCCGGGACAGACCACAGGATCGAAATGTTGAGCCTGCGCTTTTCTCGTCATATTGGGGGTAGCTCAGGTCTTGCAATCATGCATGTCGCGCTCAACCCTCCCGCAGGCTCTGCAGAAATTGAGCCGGCGAGAGGATCGGAATTTTCCGGTATGATTGCAGCTGCAGCAGGTGGCTGTCTCCCGTCACCACGCAGGAGGCCTTGGCCGCGACGGCGCACTCGAGAATCCGATTATCCGGCTCGTCCATCGTGATCACCCTCAACCGCTTCCTGGGATGTACCCATCTGGTAAAGGTTTTCAGGTCCTCCAGAACCGTGGCCACCTGTTGGCCGGACCACCCGAACTTCCGGCCGAGCACGTTCGATAATTCCTCCAGAATGGCCGGGGAAACCGCAATCTCATACCGTCCGTCACGAGCATGCTGAAGAATCTCCTCGCAGGTTTTGCCTACCAGTATCGCGGAAATATATACATTGGTATCCAGGACTACTTTTTCCACGCCCGTTTCTCACGGCGATACTCCTGGATGATCCGTTCAACATCCGCTTCGCTTTTGATCGAGTAGTCCTTCGCCGTTTGAGCGCCCCATTCCCTAATCTGCCCCCAATGACGGGACGAGATATATACCCGCAACGCCTCGCGCAAAAGCTCGCTCTTGGTCCGGTGCTCTTCTCGCGCCACCTGCTCGGCCTCTTTGAGCAGCTTTGGCGGCAGCGAAATGGTCACCAGCTTCGTGGCTCGTACCATGACTCCTCCGTGTCATACTTAGTATGACATTACTATAATCGGCAAATCGTGCCCCTGTCAAGCCGCTGGGCCCCCCGTCAATCTGCCCGTCGCGCTTTCTGCTCGCCCAGGGGCTGATTGCATTGCGGGCAGCGGCCGGCGTACCGGCTCACCTGCCCGCGCCAGCCGCAGCCGGAGCACGCCACGGGCTCGAAATGCCGAGCCTGCGCGTTTCTCTTCATGATCGACACGACGAGCCGGGCCGCGATGAGCAGGGCCGCCCCGACTCCGGCCAGCAGCAGCACGTTCCGCATTATTCGGCCATATAAAGAGGGACACGTCCCATTATCGGTTCAACAGCTTGCTCAACGCATCCATCAGCGATAATCGCTCGGCCCATTTCCGCAGATAGTTCCGATCAAGAACATCCCGCTGAGTCCTGACGATATTCTCGGCGTCCACCAAGTCCTGCCCGCGGCCGGCCAGCAATTTCAGCAGGATCACATCGTCCGGCGCGGCGATGCGCACTTCCTGCTCCCGCAGCCGGACCGGCGCCGCCCGGTCAAGGGCGGCCCGTTTATAGTCATCGTCGGCCGGAAAGAAATCAATCGTTAGCAATCGGGCATCCGGCTCTTTCAGGTGCATGCGGAGAAACGTCGTCCTGGGCACTTCAACCGGCTTGGGTTCAAAGATCACGAAACCGGCATCCGACGCGGATTGCACAAAGGCAGTCAGGTCGTCACCCGACGCGCCGATGACGAAATCGAGATCGACCGTGGCCCGGGGTGCCGACCAGACGCCGACGGCGATACCGCCGATCACCATATAAGGAATACGTTGGCGATCGAGAAACCGGCAAACGTGAAGGAGCTGCTGATAGAGACGGTCCGGAGGCAACTCGGCCATGCGGCTAGACGCGCAGGCGCCGGAAGGTTTCCAGGCGCTCGATCAGTTTATCTCGAAGCTCCAGCTCGGACAGGCCTGGGCATTCCTGTTTGATCGCGGCCTCGAGCAGCGCCAGGGACAACGACGTCAGCTCGGCCCATTGGCGCAGCCGCGCCTCAGCTTCCTGCGCCGTGATGATCGGCGGGCCTGCCATTGCGCCCCTACTATAGCACACCACCCCGGACAGGCCAACGCGTGAAGCAGCTCTTCCAAGACGATCTGACCAACACGCTCATTTGGCTGCAAGATTTCCAGAAATCTGATTTTTAAGCCGCACGAAGACAGATTTATTTCTTAGAACAGCGCCCTCTGCCCTACCACCTCGCACCGGACGTTGCTGAAGCTCCGCATGCGCACGCCACCCATCACAACATTGGATTCAGTATCGAATAGCGGACATCTGAGCCGCCAGGCCAGATACTCGACCTCGCGGCCAAGATCAATATGCTCCGCCTGAGTGATCATCTTGAATGAGACTGTGCCGGCATCAAGGTTGCCGCCGGCCCCTTCGACACGGGCCGCCAGTTCGCCATCCTGATACAATGCATCCGGATCACGCTGCGGCACCAAGGAGAGCGTTTCCTCGGCGGATTGCTTGAGCCGGTCGGGCACGCTCAATAATCTGGACACGTCGATGTCCTTCTGCAGCAGCACAATAATGACCCAAAAGACCGGTACGGCGATGACGACCCAGGCGAAGACATTGCCGATGCTGCGTTTGCTGGGCCAGGCGCGGTAGATTCCCCACGCAAACAACAGCGACAACAACGCTTTGACCATGATTTGCGTGATGATATAGATCATCGATGAAGCCTATCGCCCGCCGCCGGGCCAGCGCGACTCCTGGGCGGCGCGCAATTGGCGCCGGGTCACGGGCAAGAGCATCTCGTCCAGTTCGGACTTGAGGACGCAGTCCTGGGCTTTCACCTCGGCCAGCAGGGCTTGCACCTCTTCGGGGCTGATGCCCGACACCAGAATGAACGGCGTTCGGTGGCCGGCGTCGCGCAGCGTCTGCAGGGCCGCCGAGGAGCTGAAGCCCGGCATGGAATGATCGGAAAAAACCAGGTCCCAGGTTTGCCAGGCCAGGGCCGTTTGCATCGGCTCGCGACGGTCCACCAGTTGCCAGGTCACGTCATAGCCCCCCTGCTGCAGCAGCCGGACCAGCAACGCGGCGTCATCCGGCGAATCTTCCACGATCAGGACGCGAAGCGGTATGGTCATTTCGCAAAATTACAAACTGGGACACGTCCCATGATCGGCTTAACAACGGCTAGATGCGCAAGCGCCGGAACGTAGTAGGGCCTGCCATTGCGCCCCTACTATAGCACACCACCCCGGACAGGCCAACGCGTGGAAGTAGCTACGGCGCTTCTATAAGAAAATGTTATACTTACGGCGTCCCGGCCTGAATATCCCACAGAAGGAGGATGCGCATGACTGACATGAACTCCTCGCCAAAAAATCTCTTAATCTACATCGGCATTGCGCTGCTGCTTACCGGCGCGGCGGCGGCAACAGGGGAAGACATGGTCCTTCTTCTTCTTGGCGGCATCACCATTTTAGCGCTGGAGGTCATGGCCTTGCCGACGCTTTCGCGAAAACAAAACGTTCTGGCCCAGCTGACGCTGAGCGGCGCCCTGCTCATTGTCTCGATCATCAAGCTGGTGGAATCGATCGGGAAGAACTTCGCGCCGCAGCACCTCTACCTGACGATGATGTTGATTGGGCTGATTCTCATTCTGATCGATGTGTTCAAACAATACTCGGCCATTCCGAGGAGCTGACTCGATGATGAAACGATTTATGGTTATGCTGTGCGGCCTGGCCGCCGGCGCCGCTTTCGCGGCCGATCTGCCCGGCCTGCGGACGACCGAGGCGCCCTGGCCGCTGGAGATCACCCACCTGCGGGAGCGGCTGCGCCTCACCGGACTGCCCGCGCTGGAGTCCGAAGGCACGAACTTTCATGTGCACCCGCACCTCGATCTCTTCATCAACGGGAAACCGCTCCAGGTGCCGCCGGCCATCGGCATCAACCCGGTCGCCCGGTTCATCTCGCCGATTCACACGCATGATGAAACCGGCGTGATCCACATCGAATCGTTCACGGCGGGGCCCTTTACGCTGGGCCAATTCTTCGACGTCTGGGGCGTGCGGCTGACCGACGCCTGCCTGGGCGGCTACTGCAACGCCGGCGAGAAGAAATTGCGCGTTCACGTCAACGGCAAGCCGGTCAACTCAAATTTTCGGGAGATCGTGCTGGCCAACGATCAGGCGATCGTGGTCAGCTACGGCACGCTCACGGAGCTGCCCGACCCGATCCCCTCGACCTTCAAGGGCCCGTAACATGAGGCCCGGCCAAACACCGGAGCTTACGATTTTCCGCTCACGAACGCGGCAAACCCCGCCATGAACTCCGACAACAGCTTCTTGACCTTTTCGTCCACGAGCCGGCCCTCGGCGTCGAAGACCTGGGCCGCGCCCGCAACATACAGTTGATCGCCGAACCAGGGGCGCGTCCCGAGCGCTTGCAGCACGGAGAGCCAAGCGTCCTGCGACAGGCGCGTGCCGCCCCGGCCGGGCGAGGCGCCCATGATCGCCGTGGGCTTGTCGCCAAAGACGCGCGGAATGTCATCGGGCGGACGCGACAGCCAATCGACGGCGTTTTTGAAGACGCCGGGCAGCGAGTAGTTGTACTCGGGCGTCACGAGCAGCAGGCCGTCGGCGGCGGCGATCCGGTCTTTGAGCGCCGCGACCGGCGCCGGGATGCCCTGCTCCTTCTCGACATCGCCGTGGTAGAGCGGGATCTCCGCGATGGAGGCGATCTGCACCTCCGTGCCCGCGGGCGCGCGCAGGGCGGCGGCGCGCAGGAGCGCCGAATTGTAAGAGCCTTTCCGCAGGCTGCCGGAAAGGCCGATGAGCCGGATCATGGCCGGCCCCCTGCCGAGCTTCCGCCCGGCATGGTCATCAATTGCCGCTTCGCGTCTTCCATCTCCCGGCGGACGGCCGGTGCGTTCGGGCCCAGCCGGATGAAGGCTTCCAGCTCTTTGGCCGCCGCGGCGTTGCCGTGCACCATCTCGACGATCACCATCCACAGTTCGCCGCGGTCATCAGCCAGGTTGGGATTCAGCGCCACGGCCCGGGCGCTATCATCAGCCGCGCCGGCCGCATCGCCGACGTGCCGTTTCGCCAGCCCCCGGCTGGCGTACGCGCCGGCCAGCTTCGGATTCAGTTCAATCGCCCTGGTAAAATCCTCGACCGCCGCCGCATAGCGGGCCGACTGCACGTGCATGGCGCCGCGAATGACGTAGGCGTCCGTGAGAGCCGGGCTCAGGGCGATCGCGCGGGTGGCGTCCTGGACGGTTCCCGCAAAGTCGCCCGACAGCATTCGCGCCACGGCGCGATTCAGGTGGGCCGCGGCATGGGCCGGATCGAGCGAGAGCGCCTGGGTGGCGTCCTCGATCGCGCCCTGATGGTCACCGGCCTTGACCAGCGCCGCGCTGCGATTGGCGAAGGCGTCGGCCAGCCTAGGATCCAGCGCGATGGCCGACGTGGCGTCGTCAATCGCGCCGGCGACGTCGCCGAATCGTTCCTTCGCCGCGCCGCGGCGCATGTAGGGGACCGCCAATCGGGGATTCAAGCCGATCGCCGCCGTGTAGTCGGCAATGGCGCCCTGATAATCGGCCAGCAGGCTTCTGATCCGGCCGCGGGCAAGATAGGCCTCGATCATGGCCGGGTCGAGCCGGACGGCGTGCGTGTAATCCGCAGCGGCGCCTTGAGCATCGCCAAGCCGTTCCCGGACTTCGCCGCGGGCGGCATAGGCCCCGGCGCGGTCCGGATCGATCGCAATCGCCTGGTTGGCGTCAAGAATCGCGCCCGGCTCATCGGCCGCCTGCATCCTGGCTCGGCTGCGATCGATGTACAGATCGGCCAGCATCCCGTTGAGCCGGATCAGTTCCCCGAGCTCCCTGAACGCGGCCTCAAGATCGCTTCCGGAACGGCCGGCATACCGGTCCATGTCAGCCAGGATCAGCTCGATGGCCCGGGTGAAATCATCGATCGCGCCCTGATAGTCGGCCACCCGCGCCTTCGTTCGGCCGCGATGGAGGTAGCCATCCGGCCCGGCCGGGGCCAGTTGAATGGCCTGGGTGTACTCCGCGACCGCCCCCGCGTAATTTTCCCACTGTTCCATCGCGAGACCGCGGGCGATCGCCGCCTCGGGCCGGCCGGATGGTGGCGGCGACGGGGCGACGCCCTCCAGCGCGTTCAGAAATTGCGCGCAGCCGGCGCAGAAGACCAGCAGCAGGCAGAGGAGGGAGCGTGAAGCCCGCACAACGGCCATCCTACCAAATCCGCAGACTCGTTGAAACGACCCCGCTCGGCCGCCGTCTCACTGCTGCCGGGGACGGCAAACGCCGGATTCGGGAGTTAGATCACAAATATTCGCGAACCTAGCCTGGATGGTCGGCGGAATGCCCGGGTTGTTGCGCCCGGTCAATGGCCACGCCGCTCCAGTGATACCAGAGGGCCGCGAAGGCCGCGGCCACCATGACGAGCATCAGACTGCGCACGCCGAGCTGAATATAAGAAAACGGGACCATGATCAGGCTGTATGACGCGCCCCAAAATTTCAGCAGCACGCCGCTCCGGCTGCCCCGCAGCGAGAGCGCCACGGCCGCCAGCAGCGCCGCCCCCAGCGCGCCGAGCAGGTAGGAAGCCCCGCTCGCCATCACCCTTGCCCGGTTCACCACGTGGTCGCCGATGTGCACTTCCTCGACGAGAAACGGCCCGATGGAGAGCAGGCTCCCGCCCGCGATGATCCAGGCGTAGGGTTTCAGCTTATTCATCCGTCTCGCGTTGTCGCTTCCGACCGGCCCAGCGGCGGGCTCGCCGTTCCTCCGTTTCTTGCAGCTGGCGCCGAACGACGGGCACCAGCCGGCTCAAATCGGACTTGACGACATAGTCATGGGCGCCCAGCTCCTTCAACATCGCCTGCGCCGCCTCGGCCGTGATGCCCGACACGATGACAAGCGGAATGTCGTGCCCGCCTTCCCGCAGCAGCCGCAAGGCGCCGGGCGCGCTGAAGGCCGGCATGGCGTGATCCGAAAAGACCAGGTCCCAGGGCTGCCGGGCCAGCGCCGCCTGCATCTCCTCTCGCCGGCTTACCACCTGCCAGGTCACGTCGTATCCGCCGCGCCGCAATTCCCGGATCAACAGCGTCACGTCATCCGGGGAATCCTCGATGATCAGGACGCGAAGCGGCGCGGCCATCGCACAGCCCCCTGGCTTGAATTGCTGGGTTTACCATAGCCCGCGCCGCCGGCCCAGTCAACAAGAATTTCCAGGCGGAACCCCATTTTGTTACCATATAAGCAAAGAAAGGGGGTGAGGACCAATGGCTATGTCAGAACGGTTACGCCGCCTGCTGGACGCACACCGCGTCGCCTATGATTCGCTGACCCATGCGGAAACGTTCACCTCGCCGGAAACGGCCGCCTCGCTTCATGTGCCGGGCCGGGAAATGGCGAAAACGGTGATCGTGAAGGCCGGCGACCGGTATTTCATGCTGGTGTTGCCCGCGCATGAGCGGATCGACTTGGACAAAGCGGCCAGACTGCTGAATGTCAACATGACCTGTTTGGCCACCGAAGATGAGATCCGCGCGCTCTTTCCGGATTGCGAGCCCGGCGCCATGCCGCCGTTTGGCGAACTCTACGGCGTGCCGGAATATGTGGACCAGTCTCTGACTCGGGAAGAGGAGATCATCTGCGTCGCCGGCAACCACCATGAGGCGATCAAGATGCGGACCGGCGATTTCATGAAGCTGACGCACCCGACCGTTGCCGATTTTCACGCCAGCCGCGCGTGACGCGGCCGTGCGACGGCCGATGAGATCATCGCGCTCCTGCAAAGCCAGCACCTGATCCGCGTGCCGGTGCTCAAGGAGGGGAAGCTGATCGGCATCGTGGCCCGCCGGGATTTGCTGCTCGGCTACATTAAATCGACGGCAAAGTACCGGCCGTAAGGGCGCGGGAACCGCTGACCCGCCGGCCGGCAGTTATGCCGCGTCCACGCTCCGGCGGGCCGCTGTGGCGAATTGCAGGAAATAGCGGCTCAGAAACTCTCCGGAGGTTCGATATTCATTCTCCCCATAGAAGAAATCCACCACGACCTCCCTCGTCCTGGCGATTTCCTTCAAGCGAAGCCTATTCCCGGGGCTGCCCAACGTCAGGTCCAGCAATTCGACCGCCCGCTCCAGCGCTCGCCGGCAATAGTCGGGGTTGTTTTTTCTTTTCCATTGGAGCGCCCGTTCCACTTCGCTGCCGATATGGCCCATCTGCTCAAGCAATGACAGCTCGTTCCAGCGTCCCGCGGCGAGCTCCCGGTGCACCAGGCTCATCGGGCGATCCGCCGGTTGACAATCCGGACGATGGTGTTTCGAATCTCCGCATTCTCGACCCCGCGACTGCGATTGCCTTGGGATGGACGGACGTTGATCATCGAATCAAACTCGATCCATTCATCGCCCGAAACTTCAGGGTAGAGATTAATTCCCCAGAGGCCTCGTTGATCCGATCCGTTCTGCAATAAGAAGGCCTCCAAATCGGCGTGGAGCTCGGCATCAACGGCGAGGAGTTCTCGATCAATGTCCACCACGGCCTTGACCATGTCGCCAAACCGATTGGCGGCCATGGTTTTCAGGTCATCGAAGGAAAAGGTATCTGTGATAATGTGCACGTTCCCCTGGCCAGGGGAAGAATGTCCATGAAAATTGGAGCGGGAAACGGGATTTGAACCCGCGACCCCCGCCTTGGCAAGGCGATGCTCTA
>JBFMAJ010000054.1:0-10622 GCA_040755775.1 Nitrospirota bacterium | reverse complement strand
CTAACGACGAACCAGTACGCCACAGGGAACGCAATGAGCAACATCACGCGGCGCCACCATCCATGCGCCTGCAGCAGCATGTTCGTGAACGAGACGTTGCCATGGATGCAAAACCGGACATAGTGGACGAATGAGAGAAGAAATTTACGGGGCGAGTATCGAAAGTAATCAAAATGGCAATTGAGCCGCTCCAGATGTGCATAGGCTTTGCCCGACGGTGCAACGATCCGCCGCTGATTCGTGATCGAATCCGGTTCATTCCGGTAATAAATTCTCAGCACCTGATTCACGCAGCGTATTTTGTATTTCCTCGCGATGCGCGTATAAACGACGCTTTCCGGTATAAACGTCGCCACGTGGGCTCCGGGGAACGGAAAGACCCGGAGGATGTCCGTCAAACAGCAAATCCATTTCTCGCCCTTCAGATCATACACGTACTTGAGTTCCAGAACGTCAGAATCCGAGACCTCCCAAGGAAAGGGATCGCCGATGGCCTTCCCATACTGGTCTTCGCACAACATGGCCACGCCGGAAAATCGTTTCCTCTCATCATGGGGGATGCTTTCCCAATACTGGTGAAACAACTCCAGCGCCCGCGGCGTGCACGCATCATCGGAATCCAATGGGAGAAACATCATCCCCTTGGCCTCCTGAACGCCCCGGTTAAACGCCGTGGGTTTGCCGCGATGGTCTTGCCGAATGACGCGCATCGGAAAACACTGCTGCGACCGGAATGCTTCCAGCACCGCTTGCGTGGCGTCGCTCGAGCCGTCATCGACGACGAGCCATTCAAAGTCCCTGAAGGTCTGCGCGCGCAGGCTTTCGAACACGCGATGCAGCGTATGCGCGCGATTATAGGTCGCCGTAAACACGGTGAAGGTGTATCTGTCGTCTTTCACGCGCAATCCTGCTCGTTCATTCACGATCACCGGTCGGCATCGATGCCGGCACGGGCAAACGGCAAGCATTATAGTATAGACCGCGTTCCGTTTACAAAGTCGGCGTCCTCCCTGTATAATCCCGGCCGCGACGATGAATGTGTTGGTCATTTCCAGCAAGAACGTTTCGAAAGGCAGCACGCAGTACCGAATCATGCAATACGCCGCGTTTCTGAAGGAACACGGCGTCTCCCTGGAATTTGCGGTTCGCGATCATCTCGACTCCGCCGCCAGCCGCGGCGCCGGAAAATTCGACGCCGTCCTGAACCAAAAGTGCTTGATGCGAACGTCCCTCGCGAGATCGATCCTGAGGCACAGCCGGCGCGCAATTTTTGACTTTGATGATGCCATCTATACCCGCCCCGGCAAACCGTACGGCGCATTGACGGCGCTTCGCGTGAAAACGCGGCTGCATCTCTGGTTGCGGAGGGCCGACCGCGTCACGACCGCCAACCAGGTTCTGGCTCGGTATGCCCGGCAATTCAACGACGCCGTGACGGTGATTCCCATGGCGCTCGATCTGGATCTGTGGGCGCCGGCCCGGAAATCCGACGCCGCCGAGATCACGATCGGCTGGACCGGCTCGCCGGCCACCCTTCCTTATCTCGAGCGCCTGGAACCGGTCCTCACCGCGGTGCTGCGAACCTATCCCTTCGTCAAACTGGCCGTCTCGTCCGGCGCCAAGCCCAGCCTCGGATGCCCCTTCGAGTACCATCCCTATCGGCCCGGCGCCGAGCCGGAGTTCGTCCGGCGGCTTGACATCGGCCTGCTTCCACTCCCCGATGAAGAGTACGCGCGGGGAAAATCCCCGATCAAGGCGCTGCAATACCTGGCCTGCGGAGTGCCCGCCGTCGGAAACGTCATCGGCGCCGCCGCCGAGATTCTCGACGCGACGAACAGCATTGCCGTCAGCTCCGAACAGGACTGGATCGGCGCCCTGGAACGGTTGATTCACGACCGGGACCTTATCCAGTCGCTGGGGCAGGCCGGCCGCCGGTTCGTGGAGCGTCACCACGACAGCCGGCTCATACGAGAACAGCTCTTGCAACTCCTGCTCCATGCGAATGACGCATAGCCGATGGCGAATCCGTTAAAATTCGTGTTGCGCCACACCTATTTCCGCAAAGAGCGGAACCTCGTTTCGCTGGAGAACCCGTATGTCGTCATGCGCCGTCTGCTTCGCGGTCATTTGGTCACCGGAATCCTGGACGCCGGCGCCAGCCACGGCCCCGTGACCAGGCGGTTGTTGCGATTGTTCCCTCAAGCCCATGCCTACGCGTTCGAGCCGCAGCCGCTGTATCGGGACCGGCTCACCGCCTTCGCGCAGGAGGAACCTCGGTTTCATCCCCAATTTTTTGCATTGTCCGATGAGGAGGGCACGGCCGACTTCTACGTAACGAAGTCGCTCGGGACCACCTCGCTTTTCAAGCCCGGCGAGCGGCTGAAGGCGCTCTACCCGGCGGCGGCGGCCCTGAAGAGCATCGAGACGGTCGACATCACCACCATCGACGCCTGGGCGGCGCGCAACGGTCATCCCGACATCCAGCTGATGAAATTTGATATTCAGGGCGGCGAGCTCAGGGCTATGAAAGGGGCCGCCCGCACGCTCCGCACGTCGACGCTGCTCGTCTATACTGAAGTGTTTTTCAACCCACTGTATGAAAACGGCGCGTTGTTCAGCCAGATCGACCTGCTCCTTCGCGAATTCGGCTTCATCCTCTACACGATTTTCAAGCCCCGCACGTCGGAAAGCGGCATGCTCATCCAGGGAAATGCGTTGTACCTGCAACCAGACCGGGTTAAGATCGATCCGTGATCAAACGATTATTCCGAAAATATTTCGGCCGGCCGATCGATATCAAGCGCTCCTGGATCGACACGCCTGGCGAGTTTGCCGATTTAACGAAATTTCTGAGCTGGTTCGACACCACCCGCTCGATCGAGGAAACGCAGCGGCGGGCCGCTTCGGATTGGACGCGAAAAATCACCGCCTTTCCCCAATACCGGGACATGCCCAAACAGCGTTGCCTCGAAATCGGCTTCGGCGGCGGCCGATTGCTGGTCGAAGCGAGCAAGGACTTCACCGAGGCGATCGGCGTCGACATTCATCAGGCCTTTAATCAAACCCGTCGTTATCTCCAACTCTGCAACCGGACCAATATCACACTGCTGCACCGAAATGATCTGCCGACTGTTCCTGACAACTCGATCGACTTTGTTTTCAGTTTTATCGTTTTCCAACACTTTGATGATTTCTCGGAAGTTGATTTTTATCTGCAACAGATTCGGCGGCTGCTGTGTCCGGACGGTTATGCCCAGATTTTTTACGCCAAGAACGCGGAGGCCGGAATCAAAACCGTCGATCCCAGAGAATTTACAAAGCGGAAGTGCAGTCTCTTCGTCGAGCCCGCCCTGTTTCGCGAGGCGATCTCACGTCAGTTCCGCATCGTGGAGTTTTACGATGTGATGAAGAAACATCTCGATCGTCCACCATCCACCGATAACCTCTCCGAGCAGGCCAGCGTACTCTTCACGCAACGGCCGATCAGTACGGCAGCGGCTTGAGTCGCGATCGATGGAAAAAACCGTCGTTACAATCCTCTCTCTCAATTACTCCGGCTCCCACTATTTGTCGCTTCTCCTGGGCAGCCATTCGAAGACGGCGCATATCGGCGAGGTGCATCACCTTCGGAAGGCTCCCGCGCCGGGACAAAAAGGCGTCTGCATCCGCTGCAAGGATAACAGCCGCTGTCCGATCCTGCACGGCATCGGCCCCGAGAACATCGGTCAAATTTATGAGACCATTTTTTCCCGTGTAGCTCCCGACGTTGCCTGTCTGATCGACGCCTCGAAAACAACGGCTTGGGCCAAGCGTTTTGTGCATCAAAGCACCTTTCGAATGAAATATATTCACCTGATTACGGATCCGCGGGCCCTCATCCGCCGCTGGTCGCTGACCTACCGAACGCGCAAGCAGCGGTTTCACATCCGGTGGAAACTGGCGCGAACACAGCCCTGGTTGTCGCCGACCGCGCTGTTCAGACGATTGCATGATGTTTATACGAAGAATTGGCTCGTGAGGAATCAGCAGATTACTCAATTCATCAGGGACTATCGGCTTGATGCTCGCGTCGTAACGTATCATGACATAGCCCGCGAGACGGCCGGTGAATTAAAAAGATTGCTTGACTGGATCGGATTGACGTATGAACCGTCCCAACTCCAATATTGGAACGTCGACCATCATGGCTCGCAGAAAATTGATTACGAATGGATTAAGAAAGCACAACGGCCCTACTTCGATCTACGCTGGCAGACTGATCTTCCGAAGGCGACAATCGATCGCGTTGCCAGGGATCGAGCCGTGCTGGCCTACCTATCAGAATTAGGGCTGTCACTGAACAACGACGGCCCAACGCGGTTGCATTCATTGCCGGTCTGATTGTTGCTGGCGGCGTGCTGATACAGCCGCTCAATCTCCTCCGCCATCCGCTCCCAGGTGAACGCGCGGGCCGTGTCCCGCGCCCGGCGACCCATGGCGCGCCGGC
Organism: Nitrospirota bacterium; assembly: GCA_040755775.1. Classification (GTDB taxonomy): domain Bacteria; phylum Nitrospirota; class Nitrospiria; order JACQCE01; family JACQCE01; genus JBFMAJ01. The sequence goes on along the minus strand of JBFMAJ010000054.1, from coordinate 6,136 downwards.
GTTCGGGATCGCTTAACGCCACCACCGCGTCCGCGATCTGCTTGGGATCGCGCGGATCATCCAGCAGGAGGGCATTGTCGCCGTGCCGGAGCACTTCGGCCGCGCCGGCGATCCGACTCACGACCGCCGGCAGGCCTGACGCCATGGCCTCCAGCACCACCATGCCGAACGGTTCATTGAGCGTCGGCAGCACCAGGAGATCCGCCGCGGCGTAGTAGCGCTCGACGGTCCGGGTCATGCCGACGAAATGGATCTGCCCGGCCAGCCCGTGCCGGCCGGCAAGCTCGCGAAACTCGGCGGGATCGCCGCCGCCCAACACCAGCAAATGGGGGATTCGCTCCAGCGCCCGGTGCTGCCGCAGCAGGGCCAGCGCGTCGATGAGGAAGCGAAGCCCTTTCCGTTTGAACTCCGAGCCGACGAGGATCAAGGCCAGGTCGTCCTCGGCGATCCCATGGCGCGCGCGGACGGCCCGGCGGTGCTCGGAGCCGTCCGTCGTCTCCAGAAAGATTCGATCGACGCCCGGGTAAATCACGTGGATGAACGGGGAAACCCTTGGGTAATGCGCCACAATATCCTGCTTGTTCTGTTCCGAGACCGCGATCACCGCGCGAATCGCTGGGCACCCGAATTGACGCGACTCCAGCCATCGATAGGCCAGATGACGCGGGGCGATGCCCAGGCGGCCGCCCTGGTAGCAGGGATGATGCATCGACAACACGTGGTGATGAACGGTGCGCTGGTGGCTGTGGACGATATCATAGGAGCCCCGCCGCGTCCGCCTGGAGACCTGCAGGGCGTAGACGAGCGAGTTCAGAAACCGGGGCCGCCGGATCACGCGCACCCGGTGCAGCGTCAGTCCGCGCAACAACGCCTCGTCCCACGATTGCGCATAGACGTGCACGTCATGCCCTTTGCGCGCCAGGCACCGGGACAACTCGACGGCATAGCGGTTGGCCCCGCCGGTCGTCACAAAATTTTTGACCAACATGGCGATCTTCACGGGGGCGGAGGCGCGCCGCTACGGCGTGGTCAGAAACAGCGAGCCCAACGTGAACCTCGCGGCCGGATGGCGCTTATCGATCACGAAGAACCGATTGGCGTTCAGAAAATCCTGATTGCCGAGCCGACGCAGGCCGGAGGCCTGGACAAGCTCCTCGACTTCCTTGACCGACCGAATCGGCCACTCGCTCGGCGCCTCGGGGCCGAAGTCGAACGTGACGACCATGACGCCCTTGGGCCGGAGCAGCCCCGCCAATGTTTTCATCATCGGCTGCTGGGCCTCCTTGGGCAGATGCTCGATGACGCAAAAGGAGAGAATGCGGTCGAAGGTGCCGAAATCGGCCGGGATCGGCCGCTCGACCAGATTGACCGACAGGGCCGAGAGCCGAAGATGGCGGCGCCGGGCGACGGCATTGGTATAGTTGGTAAACGGCTGGTTGATGTCCACGGCGGTGACGTCGCAGCCCTGCTCGGCCAGATAGAACACCGGCAGCGTCGCTCCGCCCCCGAAATCAAGCACGCGCATCGGGGGCGCGACGCGGCTGTAGGCCAGCCCTCTGGCGTATTCCCACATCTTGTGCCGCCGGATGTAAAAGCGCCGCCGAAGTACGCCGTTGACGGCAAACGGCACGCCGCGCCAGAACAGCCGCCGCGCATACCGGTTCAATTGCGCCGCCGACGCCTTGACCTCCGGGGCCAACAGGTCGGCCTCCTCATACGTTTTATTCAGCGGATCGCCGCTCATGATGCGCGCCCCGCCGTCCGGGAGACGTGCCGGGCGATACGGGCCGTCTTGTTGCGAACCGCCCGCATGAATTGCCGGTTCCGCAGCCACGACGGACGATAATGGGCCAGGAACCGAAGCTGATCCGTTCGCGTCAAGTGCAACGCCCCGCCATCGATATGGAGCGCGTGATAGTGCAGCGAGGCGATGTCCTTGACCCGCCACCGGTAGCCCAGCCACGGATACCGCAGGATGCGCTGCAGATCGATGATCCGCAGATCAGGCTGGGGGGAGCCCCGGCGCAGCAGCAGGTGGCCCAAGTAATAGTCCCGATGATAGAAGCCGAACCAGTGCATGCGGCCCGTCAGTTCGGCCGCGGCCCGGATCAGCCGCCGCTTTTCGGCGAGCAACTCACGGGTCAGCGGGGGAACGAACCGTTTGGGCGCCAGCCGTTCCAACGACTCATACTCATCGAGCCCTCGGGTCAGAAGAACGGATTCCTGGATGCCGCCCGGCAGCAGCCGTTCCCCCATGGCCACCGGCGTGACGGTGGGCAGCCGGCGGTCATGAAACGAGAGAATGTTCTCCCACTCCCGGCGCCCCTCGGTCAGAACGGGACGGCCGATCAACCGGGCGGCGCGCTGCGGCCAGGACAGCGTGAGCCGGTGGCGCTTCAGGTAGAAGATGACCGGCGCGCCGTTCCAGTCGAGCCGGATCTGGAAAATCTGCTTGCCCTTCCGGTTCTTCAGGGGCGTGCCTTCGTCGTACCCCATGAGCATCTCAAACCGGTGGAGCCGGTGCTGCTCCAGGAGCGCTTCATAGTCGCCGTTGACGACGGCGTCGGGTCCCGGCCGTCGGAGCGAGGCGCGAAGCGCGCGGGCCGGCGCGTCCGCCGATTGCACAGCCCTGAAGAGCTGCTCGACCTGATCAAGATGGTGCTCGACGGTCCGGGAGGCCGCGGCCTCGGCGGCCCGGCGCCCCATCGCGGCCCGGTGCGCCGGATCGAGCAACCGGCACATCCGGTCCGCCAGCGCCGCCGCTTCGCCGGGATCGTCGATCACGTAGCCGTTGACGCCGTCCGTGATCAATTCCGACGCGCCGTTGATCCGGCTCGTCACCACGGGCAGGCCGCAGGCCATTGCTTCCAGGCAAACGTTGGCGAATGGATCGTAGCGCGTCGGCAGCGCCACCGCGTCCGCCAGCGCGTAATACTCCTCGATCGCGTCGGACGCGCCCGCAAAGACCACCCGGCGATCAATCCCCAGCCGCGCAGCCAACCGGCGAAACCTTGACGGCCGATCCTTTCCAACGATGACCAGCCAGTTTTTCGGGTTTTTCCGCAGGACCGCCGGAAGCACGCGGATCAGCAGCTCCAACCCCTTTAATTTGAAATTATGCGCCACAAACAGCCACGCCACGCCGTCATCGGGAATGCCGTGGCGCCGCCGAGCGGCCGGGCGTAGCTGGGCCATCCGGCGGGCGTTGAAGCGCTCCGGATCGACGCCGTTATAAATGACGCTGACCCGGTCGGCCGGAATGCCGTAGTGGCGGATCGCCTGGTCGGCGTACCGGCGCGAATTGGCCACCACATGGGTCGCCCCGCCGTTGAGCAAGCGCCGCTCCAGCCACCAGTTGACGAGGAGCACGGGCCGGGCCAGCATCGTCAGCCAGCGCGCCAGCCGGTTGGGATGGCGCAGCGCCAACCACTCCCTCATCAGGCCGCCGCTGAGCCGGTAGACGTGCTGCGGAGCGAACAACACCAACCCCGACCCCATCACGGCGTCGAACTCGCGCGGCGCCAGCCGCCGGTTGACGCCCCGATGAAACATCAACGCCTGCAGCCAGGCCGGTTTTCGGGCGGCCGGCACATGGTGGAAATGGACGACCGGCTCTTGCGATTCCTGGGCGGGGTCCCACGACTGGGCAAAGACATGCACCTCGTGGCCGCGCCGGGCCAGCCCGCGCACCAGCAGGAGCGCGTGCTGCTCGAGCCCCCCTCCGGCGCGCGTCAGATTGCGAACGACGATGGCGATTTTCATGTTCCGCTCGCGCTATCGCGCTCGCTCAAGCGGGGGGAGCGATGCTCACGCTCCTCCCCGCGCCCCCCATCGCCGTACGCTTCTTGCATTGCGGTCACGATGATAACGGAATCGCTTCATCGATCAGCATGATCGGAATATCGTCTTTGATGAGATATTTGAGCCGGCAGGCGCGGCAGATCAGCCCATCCTGTTCCGGCGTCAATTGAATGTCCCCCTTGCACTTGGGACAGGCCAGAATCGACAGCAACTCTTGATCAATAGCCATGGAAACTCCCGGTTGGTGTGCGTGTTTTCCGATTGATGATCTTGTCCATCGCCTTCAGCACCTCTTCCACGTCGATCGCCTTCATGCAGGCGCCGTCCTGCACGCAACGTTGGCGGCGGCAGGGGGAGCAGTCCACCGATGCCATGAGCACCGCATGGCCGGAGCCGTACGGCCCCACCTTCCGCGGATCGGTCGGCCCGAACATCGCGACCACGGGGGTGCCCACCGCGGCGGCCAAGTGCATCGGGCCCGAATCATTCGTGACCAACACCGCCGCCCGGCGCAGCAGGGCGGCCAATTGCGGCAGCGTGGTCCCCCCCGCCAGATTGAGCACGCGCCGTTGCATCAGCCCGACCGCCGCCTCCGCCTGACCCGCCTGTCCGGCGCCGGCGACCACGATCACCCGCCAGCCCCGGGCCGCCGCGCCGTCGGCCGCGCGCGCAAACCGCTCCGCGGGCCAGCGCTTCGTCGACCACCGGGCCGCCGGGTGAACGACGCAAACCGGATCGTCCGGCGCCATGCGTTCCGCGGCCCACACGCCATCCGCCCACGCGTCGGCCGCGGGCCATGGAGGCAATGGAAAGCGCGGGACGCCCTCCCATCGTACTCCGAGTTGCCGTATCACATCCAGATAACGGTCCACCGCATGCACGGGATCCGGGGGCGGATCGATTCGATGAGTATACCACCACGGGCTGCCCTCGCGGCCATTGGAAAAACCGACCCGCACCGGCGCGCCACAGAGCCGCCCCAACAGCGCGCTGCGGAGCAGTCCTTGCAAATCGATCATCATGTCGTAGCGCCGGCGGCGCAAGGTCGCGACCGTCGCCGCCCATCCGCGCCAGGCCCGTGGCAGCCGCACCACCTCGCGCAACATCGGATGCCCCTCCAGCAGCGGCGCCCATTCCGGCTTGACCAGCCAGTCGATCTCCGTCTGCGGCCACTGCCGGCGCAGCGCGTCGAGCACGGGCAGCGAATGGATGACGTCGCCCATGGAACTGGGCTTGATCAGCAGCAATCGTGCGGGGGGCTGGCGGATCATACCGGCTGCGGCTCCTGATCCGACGGTTGATCCTTGCCGCCCGCCCCCACCGGCTCGCCGCGCCAGTGGCGCACCACCCAGCGGGCCGCGTCCGCCACGTCCTCGGCCACGTGGTCGGGTCCGGCCTCTTCGGCGGGCCAGGCGTCGAGGGTGCGTTGGCCGTGGCCGCTGCGCACCAGCACGGCCTTGGCCCCGATCCGGCGGGCCAATTGGATATCGGCCAGCTTGTCGCCGATCACGTAGGACCGGGCGCAATCGATGGGGAATTGCGCGCGCGCCTGCTCGATCAGTCCGCCGCCCGGCTTTCGGCAGCCGCACCGGTCATCCGGGTGATGCGGGCAATAGACGATGGCGTCCAGCGTGGCGCCGGCCGGCCGCAGCCGCGCCCGCAGCCGATCGTGGATGGCCTGCAATTGCGACTCGGTGATCACCCCGCGGGCCACTCCCGATTGATTCGTCACCACGATGACGCGCAAGCCGGCCTCATTCAGCGCCCGCACGGCCCCATCGGCGCCCGGCATCAGCTCGAGCCGGTCGGGGTCGTTCAAATACCCGACGTCCCGGTTCAGCGTGCCGTCCCGGTCCACAAATACGGCGGCGGCCGGCGCGCCCGCCAGCCGCGCCCGGGCCGTCTCATAGACCTGCTCCACGCCGATCCACTCCATGCAGCGATGATCGATCGGACAGGAACGCAGCTCGCACGGCGAGCAAAAGACCGGCCGTCTGATGATGACCGGCTCCGCCTGCGCGGGGCCGGTGGGCCCGGTGCGGGCCGGATCGGTCGGGCCGAAAATACCGATCGTCGGCGTGCCCACCGCGGCCGCCACGTGGAGCAACCCGGAATCGTTGCTGACGGCGAGCCGGCAGAGCGCCAGCACGGCCATCGCCTCGCGCAGGCTCGTCCGTCCGGTCAGATCGATGACACCGCCGGGGCCGGCCGCAAGCCGGCGCCCCAGCGGCTGCTCGGCCGGACCGCCCAGCGCGACCACGGCTTGGCCGTCGGCGATCAGCCGAGCGGCCAGCTCCGCGTACCGGTCGATCGGCCAGCGTTTGGCGTCGCCGTA
>JBFMAJ010000053.1:0-10652 GCA_040755775.1 Nitrospirota bacterium | reverse complement strand
GCGGGAGGCGGAAAAAATCGCGATCACCCTCTTGCCCGTGTCGGGCGCCGGCGTGGCGGCCCCGGCGTTGAAGGAAATCGCGGAGGTGCTCTCGGCCGATTTGCGCCGGTCCGGTTTCTTTGACGTGACGGTGAACGACGGGGCCGCCTCCTCCGCGCCGCCCGATCAGTCCGCGCTGCAGCGGTTGAAAGCGGCCGGCGCCAAGGGCGCGCTGTGGGCGCGGGCCGCGCTCAACGGCGACGAGTTGGTGCTGGAGGGACGATTGTTCGACCTGGCCGGCGGCCGCCAGATGCTAGGCAAGCGGTACGTGGGCCGGGAATCGTACCGCCGGTTCGTGACCCATCGATTCGCCGATGACGTGGTCTATCAGTTCACGGGGGAGCGGGGCATCGCGCAAAGCCGCGTCGCCTATGTGTCGGATCAGACCAAACGGAAAGAGCTCTACCTGATGGATTATGACGGCCATCAGCCCCGCAGGATCACCGGCGATCAATCGCTGTCGCTGGCGCCCCGCTGGTCGCCCGACGGCCGGTGGATCACCTACCTCTGCTACCGGGGCGGGAACCCCGATATCTGCGGCATCGATCTGGCCGAGAATCGCCGGTGGAAGCTGGTGACCTTTGCCGGCCTCAATCTGTCGCCCGCCTGGTCGCCGGACGGCGAATGGATGGCCTTCGCGAGCAATCACCAGGCGGCCAATCTGGAGTTGCGCCTGGTCGACCGGTCGGGCGCCAAGCACCAGCGGCTGACCTTCAGCCCGGGCGACGATTTGTCGCCGTCGTGGTCGCCGACCGGCCGCCAGCTCGTCTTCACATCCGATCGCGGCGGCACGCCGCAGCTCTACTTGATGGACGCCGACGGCTCCAACGTCCGCCGGCTCACCTTCCAGGGCGATTACAATACGAGCCCGGCCTGGTCGCCGCGGGGTGACTGGATCGCCTACGCGTGCCGGCGGTTCGGCCGGATGCGGCTCTGTTTGATCCGGCCGGACGGCCGCGAGGGCGGCATCTTCACGCCCGACGGCGCGTGGAACGACGAGGCGCCCACCTGGTCGCCGAGCGGCCGGCAACTGATCTTCACGTCGAACCGCACCGGCCGTTACCAGCTCTATTTCATTCAGAGCGACGGCACCGGGTTGGAGCAGTTGACCACGGGCGCCGACAACCGCGTCATGCCGGCATGGTCGCCAAAGTAGAAGGAATACCGAAAGACGTTGCCATCCGTAATGTTTTGCGCTATAGTGCAAAAGGTCTGTTCACCGATACATCAATAGGGTGACGCTGTCGTATCCATCAACACCGTCGTAATCATGGGAGGAGCGCAATGAGCGAGCGATATTCCAGAATGTTCGGCCCCGCCGCGCTGTGTCTGTTGGCCGGCCTGCTGCTGTTGACCGGATGCCCGAAGAAACCGAGCCAGACGACCACGCCGATCGAGCAAGTCAAGCCGCCGGTGACCGGAACCCAGCCGGGCGCCGAGGCGCCGGGCATTGAGACGCCGTCGGTCCAGGAAGAAGAGCTGGCCGGCGTCGGGAAGCCGATCGCCGCGTTGAAGCCGATCTATTTTGATTACGACAAGTCGGATATCCGGGACGACATGAAGCCGGTGCTGGAGGAGAACGCGCGCTGGCTGCTGGCCAATGCCAGCGTGAAGGCGCAGGTGGAAGGCCACTGCGACGAGCGCGGCACCAACGACTACAATCTGGCGCTTGGGTCGCGTCGGGCGGAGTCGGTGAAACGGCACCTGATCGCGTTAGGCGTGCCCGCGAGCCGGCTGAGCACGATCAGCTACGGCGAAGAGCGGCCCGTGTGCTCGCAGAGCGATGAGACGTGCTACAGCCGGAACCGGCGGGCGCAATTCGCCGAGGCGGCCAAGGCCGGATAGTGTACACGCGATCGTTGATCGAGCCATGACCGTTGTCGCAAAACGAGCGGCGCTGGCGGCCGTCGTCTTGAGCGGCCTGAGCGGCATCATGAGCGGCTGCGCGCTGCAGGCCGACGTGGTCGAGACGCGGCTGATGATGGACAAGCTGGCCGCGAGCCAGCGAAAGCTCAGCCAGCAGATGGCCGACATCGACGCCAAGCTGACCCAGCGCGGATCGGTCCCCTCGGCCGACGGCACCACGCCGGTGGAATTGACGTCCCAGTATGATCAACTGCAGAATGAGCTCCGCGCCCTTCAAGGGCAGGTCGAGGCGAACCATCACGCGGTCGGGGAGCTTCGGCAGCAGCTCGATGAGCAGCATTTTCAGCTCTCGGCGTTGAGCGCGCAAATGCAGACGCTGCAATCGGCCATGGGCGGGGCGATCGCGGGGACGCCGCCGGCCGCCCGCGCGCCGTCGGCGCCCGAAGGCGGCGACGAGAAGCTCGTGCTGCCCGGGCGCGTCCCGGCACCCAAGCCGGGCGCCGTCACGCCGGTGGAGGCCTACAACCTGGCCTATAACGACTACCTGCGCGGCAACTACGCGCTGGCGATCGGCGGGTTCGAGCAGTTTTTGCAGCAATATTCCTCGTCGATCCTGGTGCCGCACGCACTGTATTGGTTGGGCGAATCCAACTTCAGCAACAAGCAGTACGCCAAAGCGGTCGAGGTGTTCGATCAATTGATCCAGCGCTATCCGAAGCACGAGAAGATGCCCGCCGCCATGCTCAAAAACGGATTGGCTCACCTGGAAATCGGCGACAAAGTGCAAGCCAGCCAGGTGCTGAAGCGATTGGTGGCCAATTATCCGACTTCCGAGGAAGCGAACGTGGCCAAAGGGCGGCTGGCGGAAATTCGATAGTATAAAGGGTCAACTTGACCCTGGATTCCCATGTCCGCGATTCGCCGTCTCCCTCCTGAACTGATCAGCCAAATTGCCGCGGGCGAGGTGGTGGAGCGGCCCGCCTCCGTCGTCAAAGAGCTGGTGGACAACGCCATCGACGCGGGCGCGGGCTCGATCGAGGTGACGCTGGCGGCCGGCGGGCGCGAGCTGATCGCCGTCAGCGACGACGGCGCCGGCATGGGGCCGGAGGACGCTCGGCTGGCGTTCGAGCGCCACGCCACCAGCAAGCTTCGCTCGCTGGACGACCTGGAACGGATCGCCACGCTGGGCTTCCGGGGCGAAGCGCTGCCCAGCATCGCCGCGGTCGCGCGCGTGCACGTGACGACCGCCACGGCCGGGGGCGGGCCCGGCCTGGAATTGACCGTGGAGGAGGGGAATATCCGCGAGGTGAAGGCGGCCGGCCGGCCGCCGGGCACCACGATCGAAGTGACCCGGCTGTTTCACCGGACGCCGGCCCGCCGGAAGTTCCTTCGCTCCTCCGCGACCGAGTTGGCCAAGATCCAGGAGATGCTCACGCAGCAGGCGCTCGCCTACCCAACGATCGCCTTCCGGCTGGTTCACCAGGGGCGCGAGCTCGTGCGCGCCCCATCGACGACGTCATTGAGGGCGCGCGCCGGCCAGCTCTTCGGGCTGGAGTGGGCCCACTCGCTGCTCGCCATCGACGGACGGGCCGGCGGCGTCGCCCTGCAGGGGTTGATCTCGGCGCCCCCCCAAAGCTGGCCGCACCGGCGGTTCCAGTATTGGAGCGTGAACCGCCGGCCGATCCGCAGCCCGTTGTTGTCCCATGCGCTCTATGACGGCTACGCGTCGCTGCTGCGCCGGGGCCAGCATCCGGCCGCGCTGCTGCACGTGACACTCGATCCCGCCCACGTGGACGTGAATATCCATCCCTCCAAGCTGGAGGTGCGGTTCGCGAAGCCGCAAGAGCTGCACGCGCTGGTGCGCGACGCGGTGAGTGAGCGATTGAATGATCGGGCGCTGCCTAACGTCGCGTACGGCGATGGGGGCCGCGGGGAGGAGAGCGAGCACGAAGTGCGAGCGGAACTGACAACGGGCGCTTGGCCGGCCGAGCTGCTGGCGCGAGAAACGCCCGCCGCGTACGCCCAACGAGCGCCCGCGCCGTCCGTCTCATCGTTGCTGGCCGAGCCGTTGATCGAGCCGTTGGGTCAGCTCTACCAGACCTATATCGTCGCGGTGGTGGACGGCGCGCTTCAGCTCATCGACCAGCATGCCGCGCATGAGCGGATCTTGTTCGAGGAGTGCCTGGCGGAGCTGGCGAAGGGCCGGCTGGCGGCGCAACCGCGCCTGGTTCCGCAGACGATCGCGTTGCCGGCCGAAATCGTCACGCTGCTGGCCGAGCGGGCGCCGCTGCTGGCGCAGTTGGGAGTGGAGTGCGAGCCGTTCGGCCCCGACGCCATCGTCGTCCGGTCAACGCCGGCCATCCTGGCCTCCGCGCCGCTGGAGCCCTTTTTCAGCGACCTGGCCGAGAGCTGGCTGGAGTCGGGAGCCGGCCTGGACGACGCCGATGGCGTCCCGCAACACGAATCGAACGCCGAGGCCCGGCGGCTCATGCAGGCCGTGGCGGCGACCATCGCCTGCCATGGCGCGATCAAGGCGCATCAGGCGCTGGACCGGCGGGAAATGGCCCATCTGCTGACGGCGCTCCATGAGCGCCATGTGGCGCCCACGTGCCCTCACGGCCGGCCCATCCGCGTCTCATTCACGCGCGAGCAACTGGAAAAACTCTTTCACCGCCGATGAGCTTCCCCCGCCCGCTGCTGTGCATTGCGGGGCCAACGGCTTCGGGCAAAAGCGCGGTCGCCTATGCGCTGGCCCGCCGCTGGGCCACCGACGTCATCATCGCCGATTCCCGGCAACTGTACCGCGGCATGCCGATCGGCACCGATCAGCCGCCGCCGGAATGGCAGGCCGCCGTCACGCATCATCTGCTCGGCGTGGCGGCGCCGGACGATCCCTGGAACGCGGGCCGTTTTTGCCGCGCCGCCGAGCCGGTCATCGCCGGCCTCCACCGGCAGGGGCGCATCCCGATCATCGTCGGCGGCACCGGCCTCTATCTGCGGGCCCTGTTGTATGGGCTGACGCCGGGACCGCCGGCCGATCCCGCCATCCGCCGGGAACTGGCCGAGCGCATCGCGCGCGAGGGACTGGCCGCCCTTCACGCCTGGCTGACGCGCGTCGATCCATCGTCGGCCGCCGCCATTGCGCCGGCCGACGAGCCGAAAATCATCCGGGCCCTGGAGTTCTATCTGTCCACCGGCAAGCCCCGATCGGCCTGGCACGCGGAGCATGGATTCCGGACCGCGCGCTACGACCATCTGCTGATCGGCCTGCGCCTGCCGCGCGCCGTGCTGCACCGGCGGATTGAGCTACGGGTGGCGGCGATGGCCGCGCGGGGATTGGCGGAGGAAGTGCGGGGGCTGTGGACGGCCGGCTATGACGAGCGGCATCAGGCGATGCGCGGCCTCGGCTACCGTCAACTGCTGCGGGCGTTTCGGGGCGAATGCTCGACCGACGAGGCGATCGGGGAGACGATTCGGGAGACCAAACGCTACGCGAAGCGGCAGATGACCTGGTTCCGCGGCCAACCCGATCTGCAGTGGCTCGACGTGACCGGCGAGGAGCCGCCCGGCGCCGCCGCCGAGGCTATTGACCGGATGGCCCGGCAGCGTTGGGCGGAGTGTGCTATAATCGCGTGCGCCAATGGCCCGACGACGCACTAATCAGAGCCGCGCGACACGATCCAAACGGCCGGCCGCATCAGCCCCCACGCCCCGAGCCGCCATCGGCGTGATCGGCGGCAGCGGCCTCTATGCGATGGAGGCGATTCGCGGCCTGCGCGAAGTGCGCCTGCGCACGCCCTTCGGCGCGCCGTCGGACGCTTATCTGGTGGGCGAGCTGGGCGCCGTCCGGGTGGCTTTTCTGTCGCGCCACGGCCGCGGCCACCGGCTGATGCCGTCGGAAATCAATTACCGGGCGAATCTGTTCGGGTTCAAGCAGCTTGGCGTCCAGCGGGTGATCTCCGTCAGCGCGGTCGGCAGCATGAAGGAATCGCTTCATCCGGGCCAGGTGGTGGTGCCCGATCAGTTCATCGATCTGACCAAACAGCGCGTCAGCACGTTTCTGGGGCGGGGCGTCGTCGGCCACGTCGGCTTCGGCGACCCGGTCTGCGCCGAGCTGGCGTCGTTGCTGGCGGAGGCGGGCCGGCGCATCGGCGCCGCCGTGCAGGCGGGGGGAACCTACGTCTGCATCGAGGGGCCGCAATTTTCCACGCGGGCCGAATCGCAGCTCTACCGCTCCTGGGGCGTGGACGTCATCGGCATGACCAACGCCACCGAGGCGAAATTGGCCCGGGAAGCGCAGCTCTGCTATGCGACCATCGCGCTGATTACCGATTACGATTGCTGGCATCAGACGGCGGAGCCGGTGACGGTGGAGGCGATCCTGCATTTGTTGCACCGAAACGCGGAGCTGGCCAAGCGGCTGATCGCCGATGCCATTCCCAAAATTCCCACGGTCCGCCGGTGCCCCTGCCGGTCGGCGCTGCACGACGCGGTCGTCACCGCGCCCCAGGCGCAAACGGCCGAGGCGCGGCGCCGCCTGGCGCTCCTGAAGCGATAGGCATGGCGGCGCCCGGGCGGAGATGGACGGCAACGGGGCTGGCCGCGACGGCGGCGATCCTGGCCGGATGCCCGGCGGTCATTCCTCCCGACGTGCGGTTGGAGCATCGGGTGCGGTTCGTCGAGCCGTCCTTCATTCGGGAATTTGTGCCGGCCGGCGGCGTGGCCGTGCTGCCCTTTGTGGGCGGCGCGGGGCCGGAGGGGATCCGCAATGACGCCGCCTTCGAGCTGGCCCAGGCTTACCGGCGGGCCTTCCCCAAGGCCATGGTGCTGACGAAAGATGAGTTGCTGAGCCGGCTGCGGCCGAAGGGCCTCGACAAGACGGCGCTGCAACTGATTCAACGGTACGAGGAGACGCAGAAACTTGACCCGTCGCTGCTGATTCGTCTGGAGCAGGCCGTGCCGGTGCGCTACCTGGCCTATGGGCGGCTGGAGCGTTTTTCGGAGCGGGACGTCGAAGGCCAACGGCGCAAGGAGGTCGAATTTTACAGCGAAGTGTGGGATCTGCCCTGCAAGCTCGTCGTCTGGTCGGGCAACGCCAGCCACCGGGTGAGCGATTCGCTGCAGCAGGAGCCGACGCCCATGGGAGATCTGTTTGTGGGCGCCGCCACGGAAATGGTGGCCGCCATCGGCCCGGTCACCGGCAAAAAATCGGTCGAGCCGGCCGCGTGTTGAAAGTCAGGGTGAATGAGCAGCGTGCATAGCGTACGGCGATGGGGGGGCGCGAGCGCGTCAGCGCGAGCGGACCAATGAGCCTGCTGATCGTCGGGTCAGTTGCGTTCGATTCGGTCAAGACCCCCTTCGGCGAAGTCGAGGAGGTGCTGGGGGGCTCGGCAACCTATGGCGCGCTGGCGGCCAGCTACTTCACCGACGTCAATCTCGTCGCCGTGGTCGGCGAGGACTTTCCCGACGCGCACCGCGAGTTTTTGCGCCGCCGGCGCATCAACCTGGACGGTCTGGTGACCCAGCCGGGGCGAACCTTCCGCTGGAAGGGCGAATACGGGTTCCAGCTCAACGAGGCCAAAACGCTCCGGACGGAGCTGAACGTGCTGGAGGCCTTCACGCCCACGCTGCCCCAGGACTACCGGCAGGCGGAGCTGGTCTTTTTGGGCAACATCGATCCGGAGCTGCAGCTCCGGGTGCTGACTCAGGTGGCCCGGCCCCGGTTGGTGGCGGCCGACACCATGAATTTCTGGATCGAGGGCAAGCGCGAGGCCTTGTTGCGCGTGCTCAAGGAAGTGGATGTGCTGCTGATCAACGACGGCGAGGCCCGGGAGCTGGCGCGGGAGGTCAATCTGGTCAAGGCCGCCCGGTGGATTTTGAGCAGCGGGCCCAAGGGACTGATCATCAAGCGGGGCGAATACGGCGCGATGCTCTTCAACCAGCAGCGCGTCTTCGTTGCGCCGGCCTTTCCGCTGGAAAACGTCTTCGATCCCACCGGCGCGGGCGACAGCTTCGCCGGCGGCTTTCTCGGCTACCTGGCGCAAAGCGACGATTTATCGGACGCCAACCTGCGGCGGGCCGTCATCTACGGCAGCGCGATGGCGTCGTTCGCCGTCGAAGCCTTCAGCGTCGACCGGCTCAAAACGGTGACGGAAGAGGACGTGCAGGCGCGCGTGCGGGAATTCAAGACGATGACCGCCTTTGAGGAGACGATGGCCTGATGAGGATACGTATGCGGGAACAGAGGGGAGGCGGCATCCGGCTGGCGGCGCTGCTGGCGTTGTGGTGCGCCGCGTGCGCGTCCGTCAGCCCCGAGCGCATGAAGCAGGCCGAGGCGCACTATCAGCTCGGCGCGTCGCATTTGAGCGAGAACCGGCTGCAGCCCGCGTTTGTCGAGTTCCAAAAGGCGGTGGAGTTCGATCCCACGAACCGGCGGGTGCAGTATGCGCTGGGCCACGTCTATTTTCAGCAAGGACGGTACGATCAGGCGGTGGAGCGGTTTCAAGCGGCGATCCGGTTGATGCCGAATGATTCGGAGTCCTACAATTATTTGGGCAAGGTCTACGAAACGCAGGGCAAGATCGACGACGCCGTCGAGGCCTACCGGCAGGCGCTGAAAAATCCGCTTTATGCGACGCCGGAGTTGCCGCACTCGAATCTCGGCCTGATCTACAAGCAGCGCAAACAGATTACCGAGGCGATTCGTGAATTCCGGGAAGCGATCCGGATCAACCCCGATTATCCCGTGTCCTATCTGGAATTGGGCAATCTCTACCTGGAGCTGGGCATGACGGAAGAGGCGGTGGCGCTCTACAAACAATTGGTGGAGCGCTATCCGGAAGAGCCGGTCGCCAACCTCCGGCTGGCGCTGGCCTATTTGAAAAGCGGCGCCAAACAGTCGGCGCTGACCTATTTCCAAAAAGTCGTCGAGCAGGCGCCGGACAGTCCGCAGGCCGCCGAAGCCAAACAGCACATCAGCACGCTGCGCTCCGGCCGGTAAGTTCGTCCGTTCCCTCGATTGACAATTTAATTCCCTTTGGTAAGATTAGGCCGTTTTTGAGGTAAAGGGTCGTCATGGGTGAATTTGGTCAGGCACTCCGTCAACTCCGGGAAACCCAGGGTCTGAGCCCCGAACGCGCCTCCGTGGTGACACGGGTGCCCGTTCATCACCTGCTTGCCTTGGAAGCTGAGCAATTCCAAGAGCTTCCAAGTAACGCCTCCGCTCGGGGTTTTATCCGGTTACTGGCTCGCCTCTATAAGGCGGACGAGCCCGCCCTGATCCGGCAATTTGAAAGCGCGCTGGCATCGGCCGGACCGATTGAGCCGCCCATTCCCCTCTCTCAGACGAATGCCACCATTTTCAGAGCGCAGCCCTCCCGCAGCCATGCCGGGCTCAGCGTGGGAGTCGGCGCCGTGGCCGTGATTCTGCTCGCGCTGGCCTGGATGCGGGGAAATCAGGAGCCGATCATGATGACCGTCGCCTCGGCGCCGGCGTCCAAAGCACCGGCAAAGAAAGCTGTGGCCCCCCGGCCATCTCCGGAAGCGAAAGCGGAAGCGCCGGCGCCGGAGCCGCCAATAACGCAGCCGGCCACGGTGACCGGCAGCGAAGCTGCCCCGGCGGCCACATCGCCGGCCGATGCGGTCTCATCCCCGGCGCCAGCCGTCACGCCGGAGTTTCGGCTGGAAATTCAGGCGAACGAGCAGAGCTGGGTCCAGGCGACCGTAGACGGCTCGGAAACGCGTGAAGCGCTGCTGCAAGCGGGCGAGCGATTGGAGTGGACGGCGCGTGAGGCGATGGACGTGACCCTGGGCAACGCGGGCGGCCTGATCCTGAGCGTCAACGGTGAAGCCTCGCCGGTGCTGGGCGAGTCGGGGCAGGTGGTCCGGCTGCGCGCGACCAGGGATGGGATCGAGAAAGTTCGGCGGTTCCGCACGGCGCCCCGGCCGGAAACGCTGCCGCCCTCCGCGCTGGCGTTTTAAGCTCCAACCCTAAAAATAGAACTGAGCCGGTGGTCGGGATTGAACCGACGGCCTGACGATTACGAATCGTCTGCTCTACCACTGAGCTACACCGGCGCTGAATCACATTAAAAGCGATTGCTCGCCGTGATGTCAACTGAATCGGTACGGAAAATCCGTGACGACAGAGATCAGTGCGACAGCACGGCGTTGACGATGGCCGTGCGGGTGGAGACGCCGAGTTTGCGGCGGATGGTCTTCAGGTAGTCGCGGACGGTCTCAAAGCCGATGCCCAGGGCGGCGGCGATTTCCTTGTCGCTCATCCCGGTGCGCAGGGCCTGGATGACGTCGAGCTCCCGCGGCGACAGGTGGAATCGCCGCTGCGCAATGCCCAGACTGGCCCGGCCCGCTCTGGCGGGCGCCACGCGCTCCACCAGTACGGCGACCAAGGGCGGACGGCCTTTGGGCTGGTGGTTCAGCCAGAAAGCCTGCAAGCCGTAAGAGCGGATGCCGGAGCGCAGAACCGATTGAAAAAATGGTCCGGCCGGCGAATCGGCGATGGCCCGCGGCCAGGTGGCGGCGGTTTTTCGGCTGACTAGGAGGTCGCGAATGGAATGAATGACGGAGCGCTGGTGGGGGCCGGGCAGAATGGCATCCACCGTGGGATTGGAGCAGAGCACCCGGCCGTGGACATTAAAGAGCAGCAATCCGGGCAGCGTACGGCCTTGGACGATTCTGCGAATCGCGGTGGACATGCCCTCCGGCATTGCGCCCTCCCTCCGCCCCCA
>JBFMAJ010000052.1:0-10764 GCA_040755775.1 Nitrospirota bacterium | reverse complement strand
TTCCGCGGGGCCGAGGTGGGCAATATTTTGCGGTTCGAGCGGGATTTTCCCGCGGCCACCGTCATTCTGCTGGAACAGAATTACCGCTCCACGCAGACCATCCTGGATGCGGCGACGGCGGTGGTGGCGCGCAATCCCTCGCGCAAAGCCAAGCAGCTCTGGACGGAGCGGAGCGGAGGCGTGCCCATCACCCGCTGCCGCGCCGCCGACGATGAGGCGGAAGCCGATTATGTGGGGGGCACGATCCAGAGCCTGCGCCGGTCGTCCGGCATGGCCTATCGTGACTTCGCTCTGCTCTATCGCACCAACGCGCAGTCGCGCTCGCTGGAGGAAGGCCTGCGCCGCCGCGCCATTCCGTATCAGATCATCGGCGGCCTTCGATTTTACGAGCGAAAGGAGATCAAGGATCTCCTGGCCTATCTGCGGGTGATCGTCAACCCGGCCGACTCGGTGAATCTGCTGCGAATCCTGAACGTGCCGGGCCGCGGCATCGGCGCCACCACGGTGGAACGGATCGGGGCCGCGGCGGCAGCCTGGGGGCTGCCGCTCTACGGCGCGATCGGCCGGCTGGTTGGCGCGACGGAAGAGCCGCAAGGGGAACCCACGCTGTCACCGGCCCCGCGCAAGGCGCTGGCCCAGTTCTGGGAGATGATGGACACGCTCCGGCAGCGGCACGACGCGGTGCTGTCCGCGGATCCTGCCGGCCCGGCCCCGGGCGGGCTGGTCTCGTTGCTGGAGGAATTGCTGCGGCGGACCGGCTATCAGGAATGGCTCAAACAGGAATTCGGCCCGGCGGCCGAGGCCAGAATCGAAAACATCCAGGAGCTCTTTTCGGCGCTTGAGGAGTTTGAAGAAGGCGGCCATCACGCGGAACCATTGGACCAGTCCGGCGCGTCGGACGCGCCCGACGGGACGGCGAACCGCACGCTGGCGGGATTCCTTGATCAGACCGCGCTGATGTCGGACATTGATGAGTTGACCGCCGCGGGCCACACGGATGGCGCGGTGCTGCTGATGACGCTGCACAGCGCCAAAGGACTGGAATTTCCCGTCGTCTTTCTGGCCGGCATGGAAGAGGGGCTGTTCCCCCATTTCCGGTCGCTGACCGAGCCGGCCGAGATGGAAGAGGAGCGGCGCCTCTGCTACGTCGGCATGACCCGGGCCAAAACGCATCTGTATGTGACGCACACCGAGATGCGGCGGCTCTACGGCTCGGTGCAATGGAACGCCCCGTCGAGATTTCTGGAAGAAATTCCCGCCGGGCTGTGCGAGATGGTGACGCACGGCATTCCGGACTGTGTTGATCGGCGGCGCGCCTGGGACGATGACGTCAAAGTCCGGGATATTCGTGAGCCTGCTGAGATAAAAGCGGAACCGGCTAACGATTCGGAATTCACTACCGGCGCCCGCGTGCGTCACCCCGTCTGGGGGATGGGCACAATCAAGCTCAGCGAGGGCCGGGGCGGACAACAAAAAGTCATTGTCCATTTTTCCAGCGTCGGCATGAAAAAATTGCTGGTGCAGCAGGCCAGACTGGAGCGAGCGTAAGATGGCACTGACATCGGACATGACGCCTCGCATGGGGCGCTCGGCGTAAATGGAATTGACGCAGGATGAAGTGCGGCACGTGGCGGCGTTGGCGCGGCTGGCGCTGAGCGACGAGGAGGCGGAGCATTTCAGCCGCCAGTTGAGCCAGATTTTGACCTACGTGCAGACGCTCAACGAACTGGACACCAGCCAGGTGGAGCCGACCGCACACGCCGTGCCGATGGCCAATGTCTGGCGCGAGGACGTCGTGGCGCCGTCGTGCGACCGGGAGGCGATTCTGGCCGATGCGCCCGACCGAACCGGGGAATTTTTCCGGGTGCCGAAGATTCTGGCCGAGGGAGGACAGGGAGAATAATGCTGCGGCTGATGCTGCGATCCAAGATTCACCGCGCGACGGTGACCGACGCCAATATCAACTACGAGGGCAGCCTGACGGTCGATGAGCAGTTGCTCAAGGCCGCCTCGATGCTGCCGTACGAACAGGTGATGGTGTCCAATCTGAACAACGGCGAGCGCTTTGAAACCTACGTGATCCCGGGCCCGCCTCAGTCCGGCATGATTTGCCTGAACGGGCCGGCGGCGCACAAGGGCAAGATCGGCGACCGGATCGTGATCTTCTGCTACGAGCTGTACAACGAAGAGGAGTTGAAACGCTATAAACCGACCATTGTATTGGTGGATGAAAAGAACCGGCTTAAACACTAATGCGTACGGCGATGGGGGGCGCGGGGAGGAGCGTGAGCATCGCTCCCCCCGCTTGAGCGAGCGCGGAGCGCGAGCGGAATAATGCCCGGGCGAGACGCGACAGAACTGGCGGATCTGACGATCCATGAGCTGCACGACCGGCTAACCCGGCGGGAAGTGAGCGCCCAGGAGTTGACGCGCGCGGTCTACGACCGGATCGATCGGGCGGAGCCGGCGATTCGCGCCTTCGTGACGCTGACCCGTCCGCAGGCGGAGGCGGCGGCCGCGCGGATCGACCGTGACCTGAAGGCCGGCGGAACGCTCTCCCCGTTGACCGGCGTTCCGATCGCGCTCAAGGACAACCTCTGCACCGCCGGCGTGGCGACCACCTGCGCATCCAATATCCTGGCCGGCTTCGCGCCGCCCTATAATGCCACGGTGGTCGAGCGGCTCAACGGGCTCGGCGCCGTCACGGTGGGGAAGACGAACATGGACGAATTCGCCATGGGCTCTTCGACCGAAAATTCATCGGTCGCCGTGACCCGAAATCCGTGGGACACCGCCCGCATTCCGGGCGGCTCCAGCGGCGGCTCGGCCGCGGCGGTGGCGGCCGGTTTTTGCGCCGCCGCGCTCGGCTCCGATACGGGCGGTTCGATCCGGCAGCCGGCCGCGCTGTGCGGCCTGGTGGGATTGAAGCCCACGTACGGCCGCGTTTCCCGCTACGGCCTGGTCGCCTTCGCCTCCTCGCTCGATCAGATCGGCCCGCTGACGAAGGACGTGACCGATTCTGCGATCATGCTGCGGGCGATCGCCGGCCACGACCCGCGCGATTCCACGTCGGTCGCGGTCGACGTGCCCAACTATCGGGCGGCCCTCTCGCAGCCGGTCGCCGGGCTGCGCTTGGGCGTGCCGAAGGAGTATTTCGTCGAGGGCATGGATCCGGAGGTGGAGCGGGCCGTGCGCGAGGCGATCCGCGTCTACGAAAAACTGGGGCTGAGCGTGCGGGAAATTTCTTTGCCCCACACCGCCTATGCGGTGGCGACCTACTACCTGGTGGCGACGGCGGAGGCCAGCGCCAATCTGGCCCGGTACGACGGCGCCAAATACGGTTATCGCACCGGACAGGCGTCGAACCTGCTCGACATGTACATGCGCACACGCGCCGAGGGCTTCGGTCCCGAAGTAAAGCGGCGGATCATGCTGGGTACCTATGCGCTGAGCGCCGGCTACTACAACGCCTATTATCAAAAGGCCCAGCAGGTGCGCACGCTGCTGCGGCAGGATTTCGACCAAGCCTTCTCTCAGGTGGACGTGATCGTCACGCCCACCACGCCCACGCCGGCCTTCCGGATCGGAGAGAAGGCCGACGATCCGCTGCAGATGTATCTGTCCGACATCTTCACGATCTCGGTCAATCTGGCGGGGATTCCCGCCATCTCGATGCCGTGCGGGTTTGCCGGCGACCGGTTGCCGATCGGCCTGCAACTGCTCGGCAAGCCGTTTGACGAGGCGACGCTCCTGCGAGCCGCTTATGCGTACGAGCAAGCCACGCCCTGGCATCGACGCCGCCCGGTGCTCTCATGAAATATGAACCGGTCATTGGGATGGAAGTGCACGCGCAACTGCTCACGCGCTCGAAGCTCTTCTGCGGCTGCAGCACGGCGTTCGGCGCGCCGCCCAACAGCCAGGTCTGCCCCGTGTGCGCCGGCCTGCCGGGCGTGCTGCCCGTGCTGAACAAGCGGGCCGTCGAGATGGCGGTGACCGCCGGGCTGGCTGCCGAGTGCGCCATCACGCCCTTCAGCCGGTTTGCGCGCAAAAACTATTTTTATCCCGATCTGCCCAAGGGCTATCAAATTTCGCAGTACGAGCTGCCGATCTGCCAGCACGGCGCGCTGGAAATCGCCGTCAACGGCGCGTCCAAACGGGTGCGGATCCGCCGGATCCATCTGGAAGAGGACGCGGGGAAGAATCTGCACGAGGGCATCGCCGACGCGAGCCACGTCGATCTGAACCGCGCCGGCGTGCCGCTGCTGGAGATCGTCAGCGAGCCGGATCTTCACTCGGTGGAAGAGGCGGTCGCCTATCTGAGAACGCTGCGGGAGCTGGTGGTTCATCTCGGCATCTGCGACGGCAACATGGAAGAGGGCAGCTTCCGGTGCGAGCCGAACATCTCGCTGCGGCCGGCGGGCAGCTCGGGCCTGGGCTCCCGGGTCGAACTGAAGAACATCAACTCCTTCCGCTTCGTGCAGAAGGCGCTCGAATATGAGATTGCCAGGCAAACGCGCCGGCTGGAGCAGGGCGAGCGGGTGGTTCAGGAGACGAGGCTGTGGGACACCGAGCGCGAGGTGACGGCGATCATGCGTTCAAAGGAAGAGGCGCATGACTATCGGTATTTCCCCGAGCCCGATCTCGTGCCGCTGCAATTGTCCGAGGCCTTCATTGACGAGCAGCGGCGGGGAATGCCGGAGCTGCCCTCCGCGCGGCGGCTGCGCTATGCGCGCGATTACGGCCTCACCGACTATGACATCGGCGTGCTGACCGCCAGCCCGGCCACCGCCGGCTACTTCGAGGCGGTCCTGGCCCAGGGCGCCAAGCCCAAGGCGGCCAGCAACTGGGTGACGGTCGAGCTGTTCGGCCACTTGAACAAGGAGGGGCGCGCCATTGAGCGCAGTCCGGTCTCCCCGGCGCACCTGGCCGAGCTGCTCCGGTTGATTGATGAGGGGACGGTTAGCGGCACGCTCGCCAAAACCATTTTTGAAAAAATGTATCAGACCGGGAAGGATGCGCCCCGGATCATCCAAGAAGAAGGGCTGGCCCAAACCGACGCGGCCGGGCTGAGCGCCATGATCGACGACGTGCTGCGCCGCCATCCCGCCGAAGTGGAGGGCTACCGGCAGGGCAAAGAGAAGCTCTTCGGTTTTCTGGTCGGCCAAGTGATGAAGTCGTCCGGCGGGCGGGCCAATCCGGCGGAGGTCAACCGGTTGCTGAAAGAAAAATTGAGCGGGGCGTCATGAGCCGCATTGCAAAGATTCACGCCCGGGAGATTCTCGACTCGAGGGGGTTCCCCACGGTGGAGGTCGATCTCTGGCTGGAGAGTGGGGCGACGGGCCGGGCGGCGGTTCCCTCCGGGGCCTCGACCGGCCGCCGGGAGGCGCTGGAGCTGAGGGACCGCGACGACCGCCGCTACGGCGGCAAGGGCGTGCTCGCGGCCGTGCGCCACGTGACCGGTGAAATCGCCCGCGCCGTCACCGGCCTGCCCGCGGAGGATCAGGCCGGGCTGGACCGGCGGCTGATCGAGCTCGACGGGACACCGGAGAAGCGGCGGCTGGGGGCCAATGCGCTGCTGGGCGTTTCCCTGGCCGCGGCGAAGGCGCGCGCGCAGGAGCGGGGCGAGCCGCTCTTCGTCGCGCTGGGAGGACCGGAGGCGGCGCTGCTGCCGGTGCCGTTGATGAATATCCTGAACGGCGGCGCCCATGCCGACAACGGGCTCGACATCCAGGAATTCATGATCGTCCCCTTGGGCGCGCCCTCGTTTGGGGAGGCGCTGCGGATGGGCGCCGAAGTGTTCCATGCGCTGAAGGGGCTCTTGCGCAAGCGCCGCCTCTCGACGGCGATCGGCGACGAGGGCGGGTTCGCCCCGCAGCTCGGCTCCAACGAGGCGGCGCTGGAGCTGCTCGTGGAGGCGATCAGCTCGGCCGGCTATACGCCGGGCCGCGAGATCGCCATCGCGCTGGACGCCGCGGCCAGCGGCTGGGTCGAGGAGGAGCGGTACACGCTGCGCGCCGAAAAAAAAGAGCGGCAGCCGGCCGGGGCGATCATCGACTGGTACGAACGCCTTCTCGACCGCTACCCGATCGTGTCGATCGAGGACGGCTTGGGAGAGGATGATTGGGCCGGCTGGCGCCAGATGACCCAGCGGCTGGGCGGGCGGGTGCAACTCGTCGGCGATGATCTCTTTGTCACGCAGGCAAAGATTCTGGAGCGCGGCATTCTGGAGCAGGCGGCCAACGCGGTGCTGATCAAACTCAACCAGGTCGGCACGCTGACCGAAACGCTGGAGACGATCGAGACGGCCAAGCGGGCCGGCTACGGCGCGATCATCTCCCACCGGTCGGGCGAGACCGAAGATACCACGATCGCCGATCTGGCCGTGGCGACCGGCGCGGGACAAATCAAAACCGGGTCGCTCTGCCGCTCCGAACGGACCGCCAAATACAACCAACTGCTTCGAATCGAAGAAGCGCTGGGCGACCGCGCCGGCTACCCGGGCGGCGAGCCTTACCGGCGGTAGCATGGGCGCCAATCTCACCGTGCAAACCTCCGATCGCCGGCGCCGGTGGCTCAAAACGCTCGGCGTGACCGCGGCCGCCTTTGTGCTGTTCAAACTGCTGTTCTCGTTCGTCTTCAGCGACATGGGCATCTTCACGTTCGTCGATCTGCACCGTGCAAGGCACGAGCTCCGTCGGGAAATCGCCGATCTGCGCCAGCGCAACGCCAAGCTGGCCGGGCAGGTGCAAGCGCTGCGCAGCGACCCGGTCTATATCGAAGCGCTGGCCCGGGAGCAGCTCGGCATGGTGAGGCCGGGCGAGCAGGTCTTTCGGCTGGTGCCCTCCGAAAAGGGAGCGGCACCAGCCCTGCCTGGCCGGCAGGCCGGGCCGGAGCATGACTAAGCCGGCCAACCGGCGCGCGAAACGAGCACCGCGCGCAAGCGGCGTTCTGGCGGCGTCTCCCCGAGAGGCCGCTTCTTCCGCCGATCCGGAGGCGGAAGCGGGTTTTCGATCCGGCTACGTCGCGCTCGTCGGCCGCCCCAACGTGGGCAAGTCCTCGCTGCTGAACCGGATTCTCGAAGAAAAAGTTTCCATCGTTTCGAAGATTCCGCAGACAACCCGGACGAAGATCATCGGCGTCCGCCATCTCCGCGCCGAGGGGGACCGGCCCCACGCGCAGATCATTTTTCTCGACACACCGGGGATCCACTGGCCGCAGCACCGCCGCCTGAACCAGCGGATGATGCAGACGGCCAAGGCGGCGCTGCAAGAGGCGGATCTCGTCTTGTTCGTCGTGGATGCGACCGTCGAACCCGACCGCTCGGCGGCGTCCGCCGGGCGGCGGGAAGAAGCGGCGATCATCGACCTGCTGCCCTCGCTGCGGCGACCCGTCTTATTGTTGCTGAATAAGATCGATCTGATCAACAAAGGCCGCCTGCTTCCGCTGATCGAGCAGTATCGCGGGCGCTATCCGTTTGACGCGTTTCTGCCGGTGTCGGCTCAGACCGGCGACGGCGTCGATCAAATGCTCCGGGAAATCGTCGGCAAATTGGCCGATCACGTGCCCTACTACCCGGCGGCCCAATCCACCGACCAGCCGCTGCAGTTCCGGGCCGCGGAGCTGATCCGCGAGAAAGTGCTGCACCATACCCGGCAAGAAGTGCCCCATGCCACCGCCGTCCTGATCGAGGAGTGGGCCGACGCGGAGGACTCCCGGCGGGCCAACCTGCTCCGGATCCGAGCCCGGATCGTCGTCGAACGGGAATCGCAGCGGGCGATCCTGATCGGCAAGGGCGGGCGGATGTTGAAGCTGGTCGGCACCGAAGCCCGGCGGGAGCTGGAGCCGCTCCTGGGCCGGCCGGTCTTTCTCTCGCTCTGGGTGGCCGTCAAGGAGGAGTGGCGGGAAGATGAACGATTCCTGGCCGAGATCGGGTATTGACACGATGATGGCAGTTCCGTACGGCCATCTCCCCCCGAATTAGATGCCCCTGACGCGCATACAGGCGGTCATTCTCGGATCGCTCCGGCTCGGCGAGGCCAACCGCCTGGTGACCTTTCTGACGCCCGGCCGGGGGCGCCTGACCGGCATGGCCTACAATGCGCGGCGCCCCAACCGCCGGTTCGGCAGTGCCCTCGAATTGTTCACACACTGCGAGCTGGTGATGGCCGAGCGGCGGCCGCACCATCATATTGATCTTCGCCAGGCGGTCGTGATTCAGGGGTTCCCGTCGATCCGTGGGGATCTTTCCCGGATCGAGGCGGCCAGCCGCCTGGTCATGCTGTGCCGGGCTTTTTTGCCGGAGGCATCGCCCCATCCGGCCGCCTTTGGGCTGTTGATCGATACGCTGGCGGCGTTGAATCAGGGCCGCGCCCCGTGGCTCACGGTGCGGTTGTTCGAGGTGGGATTGCTGCGGGACACCGGCTACGAGCCTCGATTGGACCGCTGCGTGCGGTGCCAGCGCGAATGGCGCCAGGAGCCGGCCGGCGCGCTCTTCTTCACCCCGCACGGCGGCGGGTTGCTGTGCCGGCGCTGCGCCTCGGCCGGCGCCGATGCGGCCGAGCCGCTCCGGATTCTGCCGGGCGCGGCCGCGTTTCTGCGGCAAGCGGCGCGGCTCGGATTGGACAAAGGCGGCCGGTTGCAGCCGTCCGTCCGGGTCTGTCAGGACGTCGACGCGCTGCTGCAATGCTACTTGCGCGTGTTGCTGGATCGGCAGCCCTTTTCGGACCGCCTGGAGAGCCTAAATATTATGAATAATTCGGCTGCTCCGGCGTCTTTTCTTCACGAGTGACCATTGACGGGTGGAACCGACCGATGAGGCATTGGTGGAGCAGGCCCGGCGGGGCGACGCCGACGCGTTCCGCGCCCTGGTCGAGCGCCATTACCGGAAAGTCTATGCGATCACGATGGGAATGGTGCGGAACCCGGACGACGCGATGGAGCTGACGCAGGAGGCGTTCTTGCACCTGCACCGCTCGATTCACGGCTTCAGGTTTCAGGCCAAGTTTTCCACGTGGCTCTACCGGATCGTGACCAATCTGTGCGTCGATCACTTCCGGCGCGCGGGCCGGGCGCCGCTGCCGATGGAGCCGCCGGCGGGCTCCGAGGAAGAAGAAGCCCCGATGCAGTGGGCGGACCCGGGCGCCGAGGCCCCGGATCAGGCCGCCTACCGGTCGGAGCTGCGCGGCGCGCTGGAAGGGGCCTTCGCCCATCTCTCGGCGCCCCACCGCGCCGTCATGGTGCTGCGGGAAGTGGAAGGCTTGTCTTACGAAGAGATCGCCGAAGTGATGGGCAGCTCGATCGGCACGGTCATGTCGCGCCTGCACTATGCCCGCAAGCGGCTGCAAGCCCTGCTGGCGCCCTACCGGCCGGCTGATTAATGATAACCAGAAAACTTCTATGTTAGGATGAGATCGACAAGGGTGATACGATGAAGAGTGCGCATCAGACGATGGAATGGCTCGTCATGCAGTATCATGACGGACAGTTGCCCGATCGCCATCGACCGGCGGTCGAGGCTCATTTGGTGGAGTGCGATCCTTGCCGGCGTTACCGGCGTTCGACCCAATCGGCCGGCGCCTGGCTGCAGGGCACGGCGGCTGATGCCGCCCGCGCGGTGGAGATGGGACAAGTGTGGCGCGGAGTCGCCGACCGGTTGAGCAGGCCGGCGCCTGCGCGGCTGCGGTTCCGCCGATGGGCCTGGGCGTGGAGGCGTCCCGCGCGATTGAGCTGGCTGGCGGCCGGCAGCCTGGCCGCGGGGTTATTCCTGCTGTTGGTTAATCCCTATGGCCGATTGCCGGCGACGGCCCCGTCGGAAACGTACGTGGCGTTCGTGGAGGCGAGCGACTATCCCGTGATGGTTTTCACCCCGTCCCAGCCCGGCGCCATGACCGTCATCTGGCTGTTCGAGCCGCCGAAGGAGTTCTCTCCATCGACGTGAGCGCGTCAGGATTCCACCGGTTGGCGCCGCTGGCACTGGCTCTCTGCTGGTGGCTGGGCGCGGCGACGGCCGTCCAGGGAGGCGAACGAGTCCAATTGGCGGTCGATGTGATTTATGCCGATCAATCGAGTCGCGGCGTCGATCCGCAAGTGGGCCGTTTGCGGTCGGAGTTGCAACGATTCAAGGGCTATTCCACCTATCGCGCGATGGGGCGTCATGTCTTGAATTTATCGGTGGGCGATCCCGGCGGGCAGCCGGGCCACGTGATGCTGCCGGGCGGCAAGGTGCTCGTCCTGATTCCCCAGGGCATCAGCGGAAAGGCGGTCGTGCTCTTGGCCTCGATTCAAGAAGGCGGCCACGCGCTGTTGAATTCGCAATTGAAGTTGGCCGATGGCGGAACGATTTTGGTCGGCGGGCCCGTCTACGAAGACGGAGTGCTGATTTTGGCGATTGGAGCGACGCTCCGGTAGGATTGTCCGATGAATTTTTATCCGTCTGCGGCGTCTTATTCATTGTGCCCCACCATGCGGAGACGGCCATGAGAGAGAAGGTTCTATTCCTCGGGATGCTGGCGATCCTTCTGACGGGCGCCGGGCCGGTTTCCGGCGCCGATTCCTGGCAGGTGACCGTTGCGGAAGGCGACGTGTTTCTCCTGCCCGCCGATGAGGTGGATTGGCGCATCGCCGGACCCTCCGATCGGCTGGCGCCGGGCGACCGCCTCTGGGCGGCGCCGGCGGGCCGGGCGGCCGCGGCGGGTCCTGCGGGACTGACGCTCCGGCTCGATCAGGAGACGCAGGTCGAGTTGGCCGAGGACGGCGCGCGCCAGC
>JBFMAJ010000051.1:0-10806 GCA_040755775.1 Nitrospirota bacterium | reverse complement strand
ATCTTCACGCGGATTACACCGGGAAGTTCGTGAAGAAGGGTGCGCCGCTCTTTACCCTCTACAGTCCGGATCTGGTCGCCACCCAGGAAGAATATCTGCTGGCGAAGGAGACCCGGGAGCGGGTCACGGCTTCCGATGTCGCGCACATCCGCTCCGGCGCCGAGGCCCAGGTGGAATCAGCCCGCAATCGGCTGCTCCTGTGGAATCTGACCGAGGAGCAGATTGCGGCGTTGGAGGAGCAGGGGCCCCGCAGGGAGATCACCATTTATTCGCCCCTTGGCGGCGTGGTGACCAAGAAGGCGGCCCTTCAGGGAATGTATGTCACGCCTGACATGAATCTGTATGAAGTCGCCGATCTCTCAACGGTCTGGGTCCATGCCGATATCTATGAATCCGAGGTGTCGATGGTGGAAGTTGGTCAACCGGCCGGTGTCACCCTGGCCGTCTATCCAGGTGAGGTGTTCCAGGGGGACGTGGTCTATGTCTATCCCTATCTCAATGAAGAGACACGAACGGTCAAGGTCCGGATGGAATTTGCCAATCCGGCGGGGAAGCTGAAGCCGGGCATGTATGGGGATGTCGAGATTCGGGCCGCGCCTGAAACAGCCTTGGCCGTGCCGCAGGACGCCGTGTTGAATTCCGGCGTCCGCACGCTGGTCTTTGTCGATCAGGGCGGCGGAATGTATGAGCCGAGAGAAGTATCGCTGGGGAGCAAAGTCGATCGGCTCTATCCCGTGCGCTCCGGATTGAAGGCGGGCGAGAAGGTCGTCACCTCCGGGACCTTCCTGATCGATTCCGAAAGCAAGCTCATGGCGGCCGCCAGCATGATGGGCATGCTGGGCATGGGCGGGATCCGCATGGAGCAGGCCCAGATGGGCGAGATGGAGATGGGGGGCATGGAAGGGATGGAGGGCATGGAGGGAATGAAGATGGATCAGCCGGCGGGCCCGCGTGAGCAAACGGTGGACGGCCTGACGCTGACGATGGCCGCCGATCCGGAGCCGCCGAAGAAAGGGGCCAACCGGCTGCGGCTGACCATCCGCTCGCAGGGCGCGCCGGTGACCGACGCGAAGGTGACGCTGGGCTACACCATGGCGATGCCCGGCATGGAGATCGAAACCGTGGAGGCGAAGCAGACGAAAAACGGAGTCTATGAAGCCGATGCAGACTTCGCCATGCGGGGGGCGTGGGACGTCGAGGCCACCGTCCTGCGTTCGGGCCGGCCGGTGAAGGCGAAGTTCACCCTGTCGGTCGGGAAGTGACGTGATTGAGCGCGTAATTGAAGCGAGCGCCAGGAATCCGTTTCTGGTGTTGCTCGGGGTCGTGATCCTCTCGGCCTGGGGCTATTGGGCCGTGGCCAACACGCCGCTTGACGCCATTCCCGATCTGTCCGACGTCCAGGTCATCATCCATGCGGAATGGGCGGGCCGGAGTCCGGACCTGGTCGAGGACCAGGTGACCTATCCCATCGTCACCGCCATGCTGGGCGCTCCAAAAGTGAAGTACGTCCGGGGAGCGTCGGATTTTGGCGTCTCCTACGTCTACGTGATCTTCCAGGACGGGACCGATCTCTACTGGGCCAGGAGCCGGGTGCTGGAGTACATGAGCAAGATCGCCGGCAAGCTGCCGGAAGGCATCACCCCGGTGCTCGGCCCCGATGCCACGGGGGTCGGATGGGTCTATCAGTATGCCCTGGTGGATGAAACCGGGCAACACGATCTGGCCGGGCTGCGCTCCTATCAGGATTGGTACCTGCGCTACCAGCTCCAGGCCGTGCCCGGCGTGGCCGAGGTGGCCTCGATCGGCGGCTTCGTCAAACAATACCAGGTCGCCGTCGATCCCAACAAACTGCTGGCCTACAACATCCCCCTCACGCGCCTCATCCAGGCGATCCGGATGAGCAACCAGGACGTCGGCGGCCGCGCCATTGAAATGAGCGAGCGGGAGTACATGGTGCGGGGCCGTGGCTATATCCAGTCGCTCGATGATCTGGAAATCATTCCGGTGGGCCTGGGCCGGAGCGGCGTGCCGGTGCTGCTGCGCGACGTGGCCGCGATCAGCCTGGGGCCGGAGATGCGGCGGGGCGTGGCGGAGCTGGACGGCAGGGGCGAGGCGGTCGGCGGCGTGGTCATCATGCGCTATGGGGAAAATGCCCTGAACGTGATCGACCGGGTCAAGGCCAAACTCAGAGAGATCGAGCCGTCGCTTCCGCCGGGGATGCGGATCATTCCCGTCTATGATCGCGCCGATCTGATTCTGCGGGCGATCGCCACGCTCAAAGAAAAACTGATCGAGGTCACGATCGTGGTCAGCCTGGTGAGCATGATCTTTCTGTTTCACTTCCGTTCGGCCCTGGTGGCCATTTTGAGTCTTCCCCTGGCGATCCTGCTCTCGTTCATCGCCATGTCCTATCTGGGGCTGACCGCCAATATCATGTCTTTAGGGGGAATCGCCATCGCCGTCGGGGCGATGGTGGACGCGGCCATTGTCATGATCGAGAATGCGCATCGGAAATTGGAATCTGTAGGGGCGTACGGTCATACGCCCCTACAAAGCCGGGAACGGGCCCGTATCGTGATCGACGCCGCCAAGGAATTGGGAAGACCGCTGTTCTTTTCGCTGCTGATCATCACCGTCTCCTTTATGCCGGTCTTCACGCTGGAGGCCCAGGAGGGGCGGCTCTTCAAGCCGCTGGCCTTTACCAAGACCTTCGCGATGTTTTTCGCCTCGTTGCTGTCGATCACCGTCGTTCCTCTTTTGATGGTCTATTTGATCCGGGGGCGAATCACTCCGGCCGAGAACAACCCGGTCAACCGCCTGCTCATTGCGCTGTACGAGCCGATTGCCCGGTGGCTGCTCCGATTCCGGGTCGCGGTGATCGCCGCAGCCGTAGGGTTGTGTCTTGTCGCCGTTCCGCTTTTTCTCCGTCTGGGCTCCGAGTTCATGCCGCCGCTCAATGAAGGGACGATTCTCTACATGCCCACGGCCCTGCCCGGCATCTCGATCACGAAAGCGACGCAGATTCTTCAGCAGCAGGACGCGCTGCTCAAGCAATTTCCCGAAGTGGAGCGGGTCTTCGGCAAAGTGGGGCGGGCCGAGACCCCCACCGATCCGGCGCCGCTCTCGATGGCCGAGACCACCATCACCCTGAAGCCCGAAGCGCAGTGGCGGCCCGGAATGACCTGGGACGCGCTCATCGCCGAGATGGATGCGGTGGTGCGTTTTCCCGGCATGCCGAATATCTGGTGGATGCCGATCCAGACGCGCACCGAGATGCTGGCGACGGGCGTGCGAAGCGCCGTGGGGATCAAAATTTATGGAAGAGAGCTTGAGGAGATTGATCGAATCGGAAAAGAGATTGAGGGCCTGCTCTCCGGCGTCCCCGGGACGCGCAGCGCCTTTTCGGAGCGGGTGACCGGAGGTTATTACCTCGATTTCGTTGTCAACCGCCGGGCGGCGGCCCGATACAATTTGACCGTCCAGGAAGTCGAGGAGATCATCGAGGCGGCGATCGGCGGCGTCAATGTCACCATGACCGTGGAGGGGCGGGAGCGCTATCCGGTGAATGTCCGCTATGCGCGCGAGCTGCGGGAGGATCTCGAGCGGTTGCGGCGGGTGCTGGTGCCGATGCCGGCCGGCGCGCAGATTCCGCTGGAGCAGTTGGCCGAGCTCAAGATTACCACAGGTCCGTCGATGATCAAGGATGAGAACGGCTCGCTGGCCGGGATCGTCTATGTGGACGTGGCTGGCCGTGATCTGGGCGGATACGTCGAGGAGGCGAAGCGGATCATCGCCGAACGGATTTCGCTGCCGCCGGGCTACTCGCTGGGCTTGGCCGGATCGTATCAGTATCTGCTCCGGGCCAAGGAACGGCTCAAGGTCGTGGTTCCCATGACGATCCTGAGTATTTTTGTCCTGCTCTATATGAATTTCAAATCCGTGGCGCGCTCGCTGATCGTGATGCTCACCGTGCCCTTTTCGCTCGTCGGGGGGATCTTGTTCCTGTACGTCCTGGACTACAACCTCAGCGTGGCCGTCTGGGTCGGGCTGATCGCCCTGGCGGGCGTGGCGGCCGAAATCGGCGTGGTGATGATCGTCTATCTCGATGAGGCCGTCCGGCGTCGCCGGGCCGAAGGCCGGTTGCGCACCATGCAGGATCTTATCGAGGCGGCGATCGACGGGGCGGTCAGGCGCGTGCGGCCGATCGTGATGACCGCCTCGGCGATCCTGTTCGGGCTGCTCCCCATCATGTGGAGCCATGGCGCCGGCGCCGACGTCATGAAGCGGATCGCCGCCCCGATGATCGGGGGCATGGTGACGACGACGCTGCTGACGCTGTTCGTCATCCCCGCCGTCTACGTCATCTGGCAGGGCCGAGCGCCGCGCATTGGAGCGGACCGGCAGTGAAGGCGCGTGAATTGACAATGCGAGCAGACGGTTGCTATGGTGATTTCAATGATCATCGGCTCGCCCCCCCTGCGCCCCCGGCTGATCGCCGTCATCGGCCTTGTCTTCCTGGCCATCGGCGCGCCGGCCGAGGCGCGCCATCTGCACGTCTATTCTCCGAAGACCGAGGCGCAGGGCGAAATGGAGCTCTCCTATTGGGTCGACTATTTTGCCGAGACGGATTTGCCGCTGTCCGGCTTCTCGCTGGAACGGAAGGGGGCGCTCCGCCACTCACTGGAAATCGAGTATGGCGTCACCGATCGCTGGACCGTGGCGCTCTACGGCGACTGGGAGGATGCGCCCGGCGGCGCGCTGGAATATGTGCAGACGCGGCTTGAGTCGATCTACCGCCTCTTCGACCCCGGCTCGCGGATGTTGGACGCGGCGCTCTATCTGGAATATGCGGTCCCGCGGCACAATTATGAAGAGCACAACGAGTTGGAACTGAAGTTGCTGATGGAACGTTCGGCAGGTCCGCTCGTGGCTCGCCTGAACCCCGTCGTGGAGCAGGAGATCAGCGGGGAGGAGGGAGTCGAGCTGGGCTACGAGGCCGGTCTCTATGCGCCGACCGCGGCGGGGATCACGCCAGGGGTGGAGCTGTTCGGCTTATTCGGCCCGATCCGGGAATTCGATACCCGTCGGGAGCAGCGCCATTCGATCGGTCCGGTGCTGGTCGCGAAGCTGGGTGAATTCAAAGGCGAGTTCGGCGTCCAGTTCGGCCTGACCCACGGCAGCGACGACGTCGTGGCGAAAGCGATCCTCTCCTACGCCTTCGAGCCGCACTAACGAGCGGCAGAGCATTTCTATTCCTTCTCTACGAGTTCTAAGATTCCCCGCAGAAGAGCCAGCGGCGTCGGAGGACATCCCCGGATGATCAGATCCACGGGGAGGACCTTGGCCACGCCACCGAGAGAGGCGTAGCTCTCTCCGAAGATCCCGCCGTCCGCGCCGCAATCTCCCACGGCGATGACGAACTTCGGGGGCGGGGTGGCCATCCATGTCCTGCGGACGGCGATCTCCATGTTTCGGGAAACCGGTCCGGTGACCAGGAGGATGTCCGCAAAGCGGGGCGAGGCGGTGAAGTGGATCCCGAACCGCTCGCAATTGTACAGGGGATTGTTGAGGGCGTGGATTTCCAGCTCGCATCCGTTGCATGATCCCGCGTCCACCTCCCGGATGGTGAGGCTCCGGCGAAACCGGCGGCGGATCGCTTCCTCCAGTTTCGCCCCGACCGTGATGATTTCAGCTTTCGCTCCCGAAGGAAACGGTTCCGTCATGATTCCGGTTCTGAACAACTGGCGGAGGATTCTCATCATCGGCGGCTCTTGTCCCTCTCAGAGGTCGTGTCCCGAATAGGACTGGTTGAAACTTTTGTTGCACAGGGGAAACTCGGGGACGATATTTCCGAGAATCGCCCGTTCCAACCCCAGCCAATTGACGCCGGACGGATCCCGGACCATGCACCGATTGATCTCCCTCTCCGGTCCGGACTGGAGCCAGCAGAGGATCTCTCCCCGCCATCCTTCCACGGCGGAAAAGCCGGTGCGATCCGGAGCCGGCGGCGTCCAGGGGATTGCCGTCTCCCCCGATGGGAGGCTGGCAAGCAACCGGCGGATCAGCCGGACCGACTCCCGGACTTCTTCAATGCGAACCCAGCCCCGCGCGTGCACATCGCCGGTGTTCAGCACGACCACTTCCGGCACAACGCGGTCGTACGGCGGGCGGGGATGTTGGATCCGGCAATCGAGTCGTTGTCCGCTGGCGCGGGCCACGAGGCCGACGACGCCCAATTCTCCTGCTTGTTCTGGGGTTAAAATTCCCGTGCCTCGAAGCCGGCCGTCCAGGGAAGCGTTTTCATCGTAGATCGTGACCAGCCCTTCAAAGCGGTCGAGCAGTCCGTTCATTTCGTCGAGGATTCTCTGCGCCCCGTCGGGAGGCAGATCCGCGGCCACGCCGCCGGGACGGATGCCATCCATCAGCAGCCGATGGCCGAACAGCCCGTGGTTGGTGCGGAGCATCTGTTCCCGCAGCGCCATGAACTGATAGAAGAGGAAGGATAACGCGGCGTCATTGGCGATCGCCCCCAGATCCCCGAGGTGATTGGCGATCCGCTCCCGTTCCAGCATCACGGCTCGGAGCCAGAGCGCCCGATCCGGAGGGGTGCATTCGGTCATCGATTCGACCGCCTGCGAATAGGCCAGGGCGTGGGCGACCGTCGAATCTCCGGAGATGCGGCCCGCCAGTCGCGCTCCCTCCGCCCACGAGAGGGCTTCGAACCGTTTCTCAATTCCCTTGTGCACGTAGCCGAGTTTTTCCTCAAGATGGAGAATGTCCTCTCCCACGACCTGGAACCGGAAGTGGCCCGGCTCGATAATCCCGGCGTGGACCGGCCCCACGGGGATTTCGTGAACCCCGTCTCCCTCGACCCGGCGCCACTGATAGTCTCCCGGAACCCGGGGCATGGGGCGGGCGGGATCGAATGTTTTCCGAAGGGGCCAGGCGCCTTGGGGCCAGTCTTCATGTTTGATCCAGGGCCTGAGATCGGGATGGCCTGCAGGGACGATCCCCATGAAACTGTGGATCTGCCGTTCAAACCGCCACGCCGCCGGAAATTTCCGGGTCAGGCTGGGGAAGGTCGGATGCTCCTCGTGGAGTTGGAGCTTGACCAGCAGATATTCGGCGTTCCGGTTGTAACAGGCGAACACTCCAAATCCTCTGCGATACCGGGTCTCATCGGTCGCCCACTCGCCCGCCAGGCGGGCGCCGGCAAGTTGAAGGGCCCGCGCCGCTTCCTTGAACTGTTTGTCGGTGACCGGATAGAGGGGGACGGAGGTCGGGTAGGACCCCGGCGCCCCCGCCTCATCGGTCCGAAGCAGCTCTTGAAGCAGGGCCTGAAGGCTTTTCATTGCAGCAGCTCCACGGCGGTCTGAAACCATTGCGATAAAAAGATCGGCAGATAGAGACCGAGGAGCAGCATCAGCCCCAGGTGAAGGATGACGGGAAGATGCGCGGGCACCAGCGGGTGGTGGCTTCCCGGCGCCGCCGTTCCGAAGACCATGGGCTGGACGCGCCGGAAGAGCGCGGCGAACGCCACGCCGAGGCCGATCAGGAGCGGCGGCGTCAGGAGCGGGGCGTTCTGCATCGTGGCCGTCAGGATCAGAAATTCGCTGACAAAGACGCCGAACGGGGGCAGCCCCGCAATCGCCATCACGCCAAGGACCATGCCCCATCCGATCAACGGACTGCTGCGGATCAAGCCGTTGATCCGTTTCATTTCCTGAGTGCCGCAGAGTTGGGCGGCATGGCCCACGGTGAAGAAGATGGAGGACTTGGTCAGGCTGTGCACCAGCATGTGCAGAAGGGCGCCGAAGGTGGCGATGGGGGTCCCCAGGCCGAAGGCGAAGGTGGCGATCCCCATATGCTCG
Organism: Nitrospirota bacterium; assembly: GCA_040755775.1. Classification (GTDB taxonomy): domain Bacteria; phylum Nitrospirota; class Nitrospiria; order JACQCE01; family JACQCE01; genus JBFMAJ01. The sequence continues at coordinate 2,935 of JBFMAJ010000051.1, read as the reverse complement.
ATGGAGGAGTAGGCGAACATGCGTTTGATGTCTTTCTGTCTCAGCAGCGAAAAGGCCGCCACGAGAATGGAGAGGAGGCCGAATGCGATCATCAGATTGCCGGCCAAGCGGCTTCCCGTGGCATGGTCCACCAGCACTTTGCACCGCACCACCGCGTAGAGGGCCGTGTTCAACAGCAGGCCGCTGAGGACGGCCGAGATCGGCGTGGGCCCCTCGCTGTGGGCGTCGGGAAGCCAGTGATGGACGGGAGCCAGCCCCACCTTGGTGCCGTACCCGACGACCAGGAACACGAACGCGATGGAGAGGACCGTCGGCTCCAGCTGGCCGCTGACCTGCATCAGGTTGGTCCAGAGCAGCGCTTCTCCCCCCGGCCCCAGGACCCGCTCGGCGGCGAAATAAAGCAGGACCGTCCCAAAGAGGGCCTGGGCGATGCCGACGCCGCAGAGGATAAAATATTTCCAGGCGGCCTCGATGGCCGTCGGAGTGCCGTAGAGGGAGACCAACAGGACCGTGGAGAGGGTGGCCAGCTCCATGGCGATCCACAGGATCCCCAGATTGTTCGTCAGCAGGACGAGGAGCATGGCGAAGATGAAGAGCTGAAACATGGCATGGTAAAAACGCATGCCCCAATGGCCGACGCGCCGGCGTTCCCGCTCCAATTTCATGTATCGTCGGCTGAAGATCGCGGTGGTCATGGCGACGAAGGCGGTGAGCGCGGCCAGATAGACGTTGAATGCGTCAACAAAGAAAAACTTTCCGCCCGCCATGACCGGCCCGTCCAGATAGACCTGCACCGCCAGGCCGGCGGCCGCGACAAAGGTCGCGCCGGAGGCGGCGACGTTGATTTCATGGGCCCACTTTCTGTCGCCCACGAAACCGAGGACGACGGCCGCCGCGAAGGAGACCCCCAGGAGCATCAGCAGCATCGCGCGCGCCCCCTCATTCCCGATCTTCCTTGAGGCGGACCATGCTGCTCACGTCGAGGCTGTCGAAGGTCGTGCGGATCTGGAAGAAAAAGATCCCGAAGATGAAGGCCGCGATCAGGAGGTCGAGCGCCACCCCCAGCTCCACCACCAGGGGCATCCCGTACGTGGCGCTGGTCGCGGCGAAGAAGAGGCCGTTTTCCATCGCCAGAAAGCCGATGACCTGCGTCATCGCCTTTCTCCGGACGATCATCATCAAGAGTCCGAGCATGACGGTGGCCAGGGCGGTGGCGATCGTCGAGCGGGTGACGAGCGTGGACAACTCCCGGATGGGGGAGGTCAGCCAATAGGAGAGGATCACCAGCCCGATGCCGATCAGCATCGTGGTCGGGATATTGACCAGCGGTTCCGCTTCTTTCCGGATATGGAGGCGCCGGGCCAGTTGAAGCAAAATATACGGGATCAGGATGACCTTGAGGGTCAACGTCAACACGGCGGAAATGTACAAATGATGCACGCCGGCGGTCAGGCCGACCAGCGCGGTGCTGAGGGACAGAAACAATCCCTGCCAGGCAAACAGGTGGAGCAGGGCGTTCATCCGCCGCTGGACCAGCAGGCCGAACCCCGTCAAGAGGACCATGGCGGCCATGATGCTGTTGATTTGCGCGGCATGTTGAAGCAGCATGAGGGGTTCCTTTACTCCATGGTGAAATAGGACAGCATGCCCAGGGTCGCAAAGAGGAACGCGGCCCCGAGAAACTCGGGCACGCGGAACAGCCGCATCTTGGCCAGCGGCAATTCCACCAGGGCCATTCCCAGACCGACGAGTCCAAGCTTGACCGCGAGAAACACGAGGGTGATCGGGATCTGCGCAAGATCCGCCGACGTGCTGATGCCCCACGGGAAGAAGAGAACGATCCCAATGGCCGCGAAGTTGAAAATCTTGATCATGTGGGCCCATTCCATCAGCGCCAAGTGCCGGCCGGAATATTCGAGAATCATCGCCTCGTGGATCATCGTGAGCTCAAGATGGGTCACCGGGTTGTCCACCGGAATCCGCCCGGTTTCCGCGAGAAAGATCAGGATGAACGCCAGCAACGCAAACGCCATGGAGGGCCTCAGGACGAATTCGCCGTCGATGAGGACCTTGCCGATTTCGGACAGGGAGGTGGACTGTCCGATCAGGGAGACCGTGAAAATCGCCATGAGGATCGCCGGCTCCGCCAATGAGGCGACCATCATTTCACGGCTCGAACCCATGCCGCCAAACGCGGTGCCGACGTCCATGCCCGCCAGGGCCAGGAAAAACCGGGCGATCGCAAAGAGGGCCACCAGGACGATGACGTCGGCCGTGGCGGTCAAGAGCAGCTCCGTGGAGAGGATGGGGATGATGCCCGCCATCAGGACCATCACGCCGAAGACGAGATAGGGGCTGAACCGGAAAATCCATGAGGCGTTGTCGGCCAGCACCATATCCTTGGAAAAGAGCTTGCTCAGATCTCTGTAGGGTTGCAGCAGGCCCGCCGAGGTTCGGCCCCGGAGCCAGCACCGCAGCATCCGGATCCAGCCGATGAACGCCGGGGCCAGGGCCAGCACCAGCACAACCTGGAGCAGTTCAAACACCATGGGGAAGGTTTGGGTCATCGCGAGATGAGCAGCAGGACGATGATCGTGAGAAACGAATAGACGAGGTAGACTTGAATCCGCCCCTGCTGCAATCGCCCGAATTTTCTGGAGAGCCAGAGACTCGCATCAATCGTGGGTTGATACAGCCATCCCCAGAGGCGATCCCGCACCCGGAGACGATACCGGAATGTCTGAGGGGCCGTGCCGCCGGCTCGCGAGACGGCACCGACCTGTTCACGGATCTGGAACAGGAATCCAAAGATTCTCCGAATGGGCATGGAGAAGGAGGTGGCCGTATACTGCATCCGCGGGGTGATCTTCTCAAACCCGCAATCCCACGGCGGCACGCGGTGGAGCGTCGTTCTTCCGGCATGAAGAAAGAGAAA
>JBFMAJ010000050.1:0-10875 GCA_040755775.1 Nitrospirota bacterium | reverse complement strand
ACCACCCGCCGCCCCGCAGTACGAAGAAAAAGGCCGCCATCGCCGCCGCGGCTTCCATCAGGCCCAAAAACAGATAGGCTCGCGCAATCAGCGGCCAACTCCACAACCGCTCGTCGCGGGCGCGCGGCGGCCGCCGCATCACGCCGGTTTCCGGCCGCTCCGCTCCCAACCCCAGCGCCGGCACCATGTCGGTGCCCAGATCGACGGCAAGAATCTGAATGATCGTCAGCGGTAGCGGAATTTTGAAGATGGCGAACGCCAGATAGGGCACGATCTCCGGAATATTCGAGGTCAAAATATAGGTGAGAAACTTCCGCATGTTGGCGAAGACCGTCCGGCCTTCTTCGACGGCGTTGACGATGCTCGCAAAATTGTCATCCATGAGGACCATGTCGGCCGCTTCGCGCGCCACGTCGGTGCCCGTCACGCCCATGGCAATCCCTATATCGGCATTCTTCAGCGCCGGCGCATCGTTGACCCCATCGCCGGTGACGGCCACGATCTCGTTCTTTCGCTTCAGCGCGCTCACGATGCGCATCTTTTGATCGGCGCCGACCCGGCCGAAAATAATCTCCGGCGCATCGAGCGCCAGTTGCAGTTGGGTGTCGGACAAACGGCGGAACTCGTCTCCCGCAATGACGACCGGCGAGGGCGACGTCACCAAACCGATCTCCCTCGCAATCGCCAGGGCCGTCCGGGGATGATCGCCCGTGATCATGATCACCTTGATGCCGGCCGCCCGGCATCGTTGGATCGCCTCCGGCACCTCCGGCCGCGGCGGATCCTCCAATCCCACCAGCGCCAGCAAGACGAGCCCTTCTTCCAGCCGCGACCGGTCATAGCCTTCCTTGACCGGCCGGTACGCGAAGGCCAGCACCCGCAATCCCTCTTCCGCCATCCGGGTTTCGGCCTGCAGCCATGAGTGGTGCAGTTCGGCGGTCAGGGGCTGCGCCGGGCCTCCCGGCCGTTGAACGAATCCGCACAGCGGCAGGAGCGCCTCCAGCGCGCCCTTGCTGTAGAGGCGCAATCCTGCCGGCGTGCGATGCAGCGTGGACAACCGTTTGCGGTCGGGATCGAAGGGGATCTCATCGACCCGCGGATGGTCTTCGGCCGCCGGCAACAAGGCCGTGGCCATCTCCACCAGCGCGATTTCCATCGGGTCGCCCAACAACGTGGTCCGCCCCTCCCGCTCGGTGATCTTTACGTCGTGACAATAGCGGGCGGTTTCGAAGAATACACGGGTGCCGTCCTGTAGGGGCGTATGGCCATACGCCCCTACATCCGATGCGGCATACAACCGATCATCGAGATAAATTTTCTTGACCGCCATGCGATTGTAGGTCAACGTCCCCGTCTTGTCGGTGCAAATCACCGTGGCCGAGCCCAGCGTTTCCACGGCGGGCAGATGACGGATCAGCGCGTTGCGCCGGGCCATCCGCTGCGAGCCCATCGCCAGCGCCAGCGTCACGGTCGGCAACAACCCTTCGGGCACATTAGCGACGATGATGCCGATGGCGAAAATAAAATTCTGCCAGAACGATAATCCCATCGCCTGGCCGATCACAAAGAAGATGACGCCCAACGCCGTGGCCAGCAGCGCCACCATCCGGCTCAAGCAGATGATCTCCCGCTGCAACGGCGACAACGGCGCTCTCCCGGCCTGGGTCAGCCGGGCGATCTTGCCGAACTCGGTGTGCATCCCGGTGGCGAAGACCAGCGCGGTCGCTTCGCCCGACACTAAGGACGTGCCGGCCAGGAGAATGTTTTCACCGTGGAGCGGCTCGTCTTCCCCGCTCGGCCGGCTGCTCCGCGCTTTCGGCAGCGACTCGCCGGTGATGGTGGCGTTGTTGACCCGGACGCCGAACCCCCGAATCAGCCGGCAATCGGCCGGCACATGGTCGCCGCCTTCCAGCGCCACCAAGTCGCCGGGCACCAGATGCTCCACCGGAATCTGGACGATTTTGCCGCTCCGCAACACCGTGATCTGATGGGGCAGCAGGCTTCGCAGCGCCCCGATGGCCCGCTCGGCCCGGTACTCCTGCCAAAATGAAAAGATGCCGTTGATGAGAATCACGCCGATGATGGCCGCCCCCAATGTCGCCATCCCTTTGCCGGGATCGTGCCATTCGGCAACAAACGCCAATCCGGCGGCCAGCCAGAGAATCAGCGCAAAAAAGTGGGAAAACCCCCGAAGGAATTTCCACGTCAGGGGTTCGGCGCGGACCTGCTCCACTCGATTGGGGCCGAACTCGCGCAAACGGCGGCCGGCCTCTTCGGCGGACAACCCGTCCGGGCCGCTTTGCAGGCTCGCCAGCGCCTCTTCGATCGAGAGCCGATGAATTTTCACGGGGCCGGCGAACAGCGGCGCCGGCTCTGTCGTCCGGTCAACCGAGCCGGCGCCGCTCCTCCTCGCGGATGGTCACTGAACTTTGATCGAGACTTCGCGCTGCTTGGCCTGCTCGGTCTTCGGCAACCGGATTTCCAGCACGCCGTCCTTAAAGCTGGCGTTCACCTTGTCGGACTGCACCTCCGCCGGCAACTGGATCGACCGGCTGAAGCTGCCGTAGGAGCGCTCGGAGTAGAAGTAGCCTTTCTCTTTCTTTTCCTCTTCGTGTTTCCGTTCGCCCCGAATCGTCAACAACCCCTCGGCAAGATTCACTTGAAGATCTTCTTTTTTCAACCCGGGAATTTCCGCCTTGACGATCAGGCTGTCCCGGTCCTCGGAAATTTCGATCGCCGGCTGCCGGGGGATCAATTCCCGCCGGCGCCACCAGTCGGGCAGTCCGAACCGGCGCCAGGGGCCTCCCAGCACGTCGTCGAACCATCGCTCCATTTCCCGCTCCATGCGGGTCAGCTCCGAGAACGGCCTTCGGGATGCCATCTCTCTGCCTTCCTCTTGCTTGGTTTTTTCCGCTGCCATGACGGTCTCCTCCTTTCCGAGATGATTTCACTCTCCGATTTCCGATAAAATCAACCGCTCCGCCTCCAACCAATCGTCCAAATCATGCCCATGGTGCTGGCCGCGCTCCAGATAAATACCGTACGCCCGTTCGGCGATCCGTTGCTTGAGCGCCTCTTTGCCGGGGCCCGGGCTCTCGACCGCTTCGGGCTCCGGCCTCGGCCGTCTCCTCACTAATGCCGGCGTTCTTCCCATCTGCGTCACCTCCTCATACGGCCGCGGCGGTGGCTCCGGCGGCCGGTACTGGATACGCTGGAAACTGATTCACCCAGGCCGAGTGGCCATGGCGGTGCAAGTCCGCCCGCAGGCGCTGCTCCGATCCCCAATCATTCCAGGAGACGGCCCGCGCCGGAATCACCGAAATCTGAAGCGGATCGTTCGACGCCGTCCGTCCGAGCACCTCCTCGGAAAAATTCACCGGCGGCAGCGTCTGATACGCTTCCTCGACCAAGGCCTGCTCGTGCGGGGCGCCGATCGCCCCGCGGATCCGGTGGAACGCGGCAAAGAGCGCCGGCGCCGTCCAGCGCACCAACTCCATCAGGCTCTGGGGCTGCACCACCATGACGAACGTGTTCCACAGCGCGCCCTGCCGGATCAGCTCTTGGGCCTGGGCCGGCGGCGGCTTCTCCACAAAGCGGGCGACCCGCTTGATGCAGGCCCCGTCGGTCGCCCGGCGGCCCGGGATGATATAGCCGTAGTCAGGCTCCGGCGCGTGCGGTTCGACGCCCAAGAGCACCAGCCGCCGCGGATCCCGCTCAACCGCCCGGCAGGCCAGATCGACGTAGCCCATGAACAGCCGCTCTTCCGCGATGAAGTGGTCCGACGGCAACACCACCGCGACCGATTCCGGATGGCGCGCGGCAATGTGGGCCAGCGGCAGGAGCAACCCGGGGCCCGTTTCTTTGTTCTGCGGCTGCACGATGACCGTTCCCGGCGGCCGCCGCGCCAATTGCCGGGCCGCGTCGCGGAAGCTCAAATGCGCCCGGCCCACGACGGTGAAGAGCCGCTCGGGGGGAATCAGCAGCTCGGCCCGCCGGAACGTGTGCTCCAGCATCGAATAGGGGCCGAGGAAGTTGACGTATTGCTTGGGCAGGGCGTCGCCCCGCCAGCGTTGGATGAACGGCTGAAGACGGGTGCCGTCGCCGGCCGCCAAGACAATGCCGCATCGGGTCATCTTCCCCTCCTCATGCCGCCTGGCGTTCATGCGCGGGGCCCGGTTTCAGAACCAATCCCTTGAGCCGCTGCCGGTGTTTCAGAATCACCGGATCGAGAATCTCTCCGCAGCTCAGGCAGCGCCAGGCTTCATAGGGTTCGGCCGCCCTTCCGCCTTCCATCGTGGTGAATCGCTCGCAGCTCATCAGGCTGCCGCATCGCGAACATCGCATGGCGTCACCTCCTCGGGTGGTGCAACGCGGTTTTGACAATCGACTTCAGCTCCTCGATCCGCAACGGTTTTCGCAGGCACGTGACCGCCCGCTCCCGCAGGGCGTCGGCGGCGGGCCCCTCGTCGAAAAAGGCGCTGATGGCGATCACCGGCAGCGACAAGCCGCGCTCTTTCACGACCGACAGCAATTCCATTCCGTCCATCTGGGGCATCTTCATATCGGTGATCATCAGGTCAAACGACCGCTCGGCCAATTTGGCCGCCGCCTCGGCGCCGTCCCTCGCCGGCCAAACCCGGTAGCCTTCGTCGGTCAACGCGTCAACCAGGAGCGCCCGCATTTCGACGTCGTCCTCCACCACCAGAATCTGGACTTGGTGATCGTGGCTGTTGGACTGCGCGCCCATCTCGACATTGAGAAATGCAAAAGCCGTGCGGGAGTGTCGGAGGAAATGCGAGAGGGAATTCATCAAGAAAATCAGGCAGTACGGAAGAACGCGGTGCTCGGCGCCGCGATGTACATATGCCGGCCTGAGGAGTTCTGCCACAACGGCCGTGGAGATGTGTGGTGAAATGACCATGGCGGCTATTTGGAGAGGGGCCCGGAAATCGCCGTGGCGGAGGCGGGAAGCAGCGGCAGGCGCAGGGCATCCTCCGGCGGCGCGCCTTCCAGCGAATGGAGAAAGTCCACGATCAGCCCGGCCTCCTCATCCGTCAACGTCACGCCGAGCTGCACACGCCCCATGATCCGCACGGCTTCCTTCAACTCCCAGACCCCGCCGTCGTGAAAATAGGGCGCCGTGCGGGTCACGTTTCTCCACATCGGCACCTTAAAGACCTGCTTGTCCGCTTCGTTCTTCGTCACAACGTACCGGCCCGGATCATCGCTGCGCTCGTAACGTCCCTGAAGGCCGAACTTCTGAAACATGCCCCCGCCGGCGCCCACGCCGTTATGGCAAAGAACGCAGCCTTTTTGGATCACCAGTCTCAGCCCTTGCTGCTCGCGCGCGCTCAGCGCCGACGCGTCGCCCCGGAGAAACGCATCGAACCTGGACGGCGTCAGCAGCGTGCGTTCGAAGGCGGCGATGGCCTTGGCGAGATTGGCGTAGGTCATCGGATCGGCTTGGCCCGGAAAGGCCCGCCGAAACCGCTCCGCATATTCGGGAATTGCCCGCAGGCGCGCCAGGACCGACTCCTCATCCGGCATCGCCATCTCGACCGGATTGAGAATCGGCCCCTTCGCCTGCTCCTCAAGGGAAGGGGCGCGGCCGTCCCAGAACTGGACGAATTGCAGGCCCGCGTTCAGCACGGTGGGCGAGTTCCGGCCGCCCAATTGCGCCAAATGGCCGGGTGACGTCGGCAGGTTATCGACCCCGCCCGTGGCCAGATTGTGGCAGGAATTGCAACTGATCGATCCGCCCTTGGAGAGTCTCGGCTCGAAATAGAGCATCTTCCCCAAGGCGATTTTCTCCGCCGTCGAGGGATTGTCCGCCGGCGCCGGCATCACGCCCGGAAGCGGCGTAAAATGCCGGTTCGCCTGAACGATCAGATCGGACTCCTGCGAAACGGCGTGCGTCGCGCTGAGGCACACCAGCAGCGCGGCCGGGCCCCATTTCAGAATTGTCCGCATCGAGTCTTCTCCTTTCGGCGTGACGGTACGCATCCGCGTGATAGCCTCTAAGGAAAGCAAAGCTCATGCCGCGCAGGCCCGGTCGTTGATCGAAACGCGGATTGTCGAATGAATTCATCGCCATCGCCGAGCCCATCGCCGCGGAAGCGGCGTATCACTGGGCCATTCCGCCACAAATGGGGCGCCCCCGAAGGGACAATTCAGGACAACGGCTTAGGTCGAAGACGGCTTGGAGGGCAGGGGCTGGTCAAGCTTCCGATAGAGCGTCTTGCGGTCGATGCCGAGGATCTGCGCGGCCCGGTTCTTATTGCCGCCGGCCTGGTCGATGATCCGGGCGATATATTCCCGCTCCAGCTCCGCGAGGGACAATTGCCGCTGCGCCGCCTGCTCCAGCGCGGAATAATCCGGCCGGCCGGCGATCATGGGGGGCGGCAGATCATCGAGGGTGATCCGCTCGCCGCGGGCCACCACGCTGGCCCGCTCGATGACGTTTTCCAACTCCCGGACGTTGCCGGGCCAGGCGTAGTCGAGAAACAACGACAGCACGTTCTCGTTGAAGCCGTTGACCGGGGTGGCGCGGTTGGCTTGGAATTTTTTCAGAAAATTGTCGGCGAGCAGCAGAATATCGTCTTTCCGCTCGCGCAGGGGCGGAATGGGAATATGGATGACGTTGAGCCGGTAAAACAGGTCCTGCCGGAAGCGCTGCTGAGCCACCCGGTCGGCCAGATCGACGTTCGAGGCGGCGATCACCCGAGCATCGACGGGCGCCTGCTTGGTCGATCCCACCCGCCGGATCTCCTTCTCCTGCAGCACGCGGAGCAGCTTGGCCTGCAAGGGCAGCGGCAATTCGCTGATTTCATCCAGAAACAGCGTGCCGCCGTTCGCTTCTTCGAACAATCCGGTTTTGTCCCATTTGGCGTCGGTAAACGCGCCCTTCACGTGGCCGAACAGCTCGCTTTCCAGCAACGGCTCGGGAATCGCCGCGCAATTGACCGGCACGAACGGGCCGTCTTTTTTGGCGCTATTGTAGTGGATCGCCTTGGCCACCAGCTCTTTGCCGGTGCCGCTTTCTCCCGTGATCAGCACGTTGCTGGACGCGCCGGCGACCGTCCGGATGAGATCGAAGGTCGCCTGCATCGCCTTGCTTTTGCCGATCAAGTGGCCGAATTGATAGTTCCGGCTCAGCTCCTGCCTGAGCCTGACGATTTCCCGCCGGAGCGCGCTTTCCCGCAGCGCCTTGCCGGCCGTCAAGGCCAGCTCCTCCATTTTGAACGGTTTGGGCAGATAATCGTACGCGCCCTGTTTCATCGCCTCGATCGCCGATTCGATCGAGCCGAACGCCGTGATGATGATCACCGCGACCTCGGGCAGCCGCTGCTTCACTTGATGCAGCAACTCCAGCCCTTTCATCGCGGGCAGATTGAGGTCCGTCACCACCAGATCAAACGGCGCCGCGCCCGGCGCGGACAGCACGGCCAGCGCCTCGGGTCCATCCGCCGCCGGTGTGACCGCGTGCCCCTCGTCGGCCAGCACGTCGGCGAGCAACCGGCGCATTTCGGCGTCATCCTCCACCACGAGAATGCGCCCCGTCGGCTTATCCATGGCGGCCGGCCCCCGTCTCGTCCTTCGCAGGATCCGGCTGCAGCGGCAAATAGAGGCTGAAGACGCTGCCCTCGCCCACCCGGCTCTGGACCCGCAGCCAGCCGCCGTGCTTGTGGGCGATGCTGTTGCTGACGGCCAGCCCCAGGCCGGTGCCCTTGCCGACCTCCTTGGTGGTGAAAAATGGATCGAAGATCTTCGGCAGATGCTCGGGCGGAATGCCGGCGCCCTGGTCGGCGATCTCGATCTTGACGTACCGGTCGTCCAGGGGATCTTCCCGCTGCCGTCGGGGCACGGTCCGGGCGGCCCGAATCGTCAACGCCCCTCCGCCGGGCATCGCCTGAATGGCATTCATGATCAAGTTGAGCAACACCTGCTGGAGCTGATCCGGATCGGCGGGCACCTCCGGCAGCGCGGCACCGCAATCCACCTTCACAACGATCCGGTGCTCCTTGAGGGGATGCTCCACCAGGGCCAGCACCTCCCGTACCAGCGCCGGCACGGCCACCGGCCGCAACTCCAGGGGGCGTGTCCGGGTAAAGCTGAGCAGTTGATTCACGATCTTCGTGATCCGCTCGATCTGGCCGATAATGCGCTCCAGATTCGTGCGCAACGGATCGTCGGCCGCCATTTTGCGGAGCATGTACTCGGCCCGCCCGCCGATGACGCTGAGCGGCGTGCCGATCTCGTGCGCCAGGCCGGCGGTGAGCTGGCCGATGGCCGCCAGCTTCTCCGCCTGCCGGACCTGCTGCTCCAGCATGACCTTTTCGGTGACATCGAACGCCATGCCGCCGACAAAGCGCCTCCCGGAGGCGTCCCGAAACGGAAACTTGAAGACCAGCCAGTGGTGCATCGAGCCGTCGGGGGTCGGCACCGCCTCCTGCAGTTCCTGCGCCTCATCCGCCGCCAGCACGGCCAGATCGTGCTCATGGAGCTGTTTGGCCACGTCGGCGGGAAACAACTCGAAATCGGTTTTGTCCTGCACCCCGTCGAGCTTCACCTGAAAGCGCCGCTCAAAGGCCTCATTGATGTAGGCGTACCGGCCCCCCTCGTCCTTCATCCAGGCGACGGCGGCGGTATGATTCATGAAGGCCTTGAAGCGCGCTTCACTTTCGCGCAGCGCAATGGCGCTGCGCGTCAGCTCGGCCGTCCGCTCGATGACGCGCTCCTCCAGCTCCTGATTGAGCCGACGAATCTGCTCTTCCGCGAGCTTCCGGTCGGTGATGTCGCGGATTGCGGTCGTCACCAGCATCCCGTCCGGCGTCTCCACCGGACTGAGGCTGATTTCGACCGGGAATTCGGTGCCGTCCTTGCGGCGGCCGTACAACTCCAGGCCGACGCCCATCGGGCGCGTCCGGGGTAGGCCCGCGTAATCGGCCCGATGAGCGACGTGACCGGCGTGGAACCGCTCGGGAATCAGCACTTCGACCGGCTGGCCCAGCAATTCGTCCCGCGTATAGCCGAAGAGCTTCAGCGCCTGCATGTTGACGAACGCAATGCGCCCCTCCCGGTCGGCGATCACGAAGCCGTCGGGCGCCAATTCAAGAAATTTCAGCGCTGACTCCACGGGCTGACCCGCTCGAGGATGCCGCCGCCTGCGGACGGCGGCGGACACGCATTGTAGTCGGGAGAAAAGAAGAGAGTCAAGGCGGGCCGGCGAACGGAGGGGCGGAGCCCGTGGCGCTACGGGCGGGCCTGGTCGCCGAGCTTGGGGAAGAGCCGCTCCTCTTCGATCACCACGTGTTCATGGAGCCACCGGAGCAGGCGCGACCCGCTTTCCCGAACCCACTCGGGCGGGCATGAGGCCGCTCCCGCCGACCAGGCGGCCAGATCACGCGCCAGCGTCAGAATGGCTTCATCTTGCACCTCGATCATTTTGACTTGCCAATGATCGGCCTCGGCCAGCCGGAGTCGCAGCGCCGGGAAGAGCTGTTGCTCCTCGATGCGTCCGTGCGCGGCCAGCAGCTCGATCAGCCGCTGCAGGCAGGCGCGCAGCCGTTCGCGCTCCGGCGGAGGCATCATGGACGGCGACTCCAAGACAAGCAGCGCCTCGGCTTCACCAGCCAACGCCAGCAGTTGCCGGTGATCCTCCTTCAGGCTCTGAATGTAGGACATGACTGGCGTGACGAAACGGGCCGCGGCCGTTTTACGCCGCTACCGCCATTTGACGATCGGCGGGAGCGACACGAAGATTGCCTCGACATTGCCCTTCGTCTTGAGGCCGAACTGCGTGCCACGATCGTAAAGCAAATTGAACTCGACATACCGCCCCCGGCGATAGAGCTGGTATTCCCGCTGCTCCGGCGTGTAGGGCACCCGGCGCCGCCGGTCGACGATTTTTGGGTAGATGTCCAGAAACGCCTCGCCGACGCTGCGGGTAAAAGCGAACCGTTCCTCGAACGCCCCCTCCGTCAGGTAGTCGAAGAAAATGCCGCCGACGCCGCGCGGCTCGTTCCGGTGGGGGAGGAAAAAATATTCATCGCACCATTTCTTGAATTTGGGGTAGTAGTCGGGATGATGCCGGTCGCAGGCCGCCTTGATCGCGGCGTGGAAGTCGCGCGTATCCTCTTCAAAGGGGTAATAGGGGGTCAGATCGGTTCCCCCGCCGAACCAGCCCCCTTCGTTCGTCTCGATGTAACGAAGATTCAAATGCACGGCCGGCGCCAGCGGGCTGACCATGTGCGCGACGAGCGAGATGCCGGTGGCATAAAACGTCTTGGCGTCGCCGGGCAGTTGTTTGGCGAATTCCGGATCAAGATCGCCCCAGACGGCGGAGCAGTTAACGCCGACCTTCTCAAACGTCGTGCCCTTCATGACGGCGATCAAGCCGCCGCCCCCGCCCTCGTGCTCCCACGGCTGCTCCTCGAACTTCGCCGTGTCGAGCGCCTCGAAGGCCGACCGGATGCGTCGGCAGAGATCGGCAAAGTGGCGATTGGTTTCAGCACGAACGTCCGTCATGACAGACGATCGGAAGGGGCTTTGCGCAGCGGCGGGACGACCGGAAACGCATGCTCCGCCGTTTCCCGGGCCGCCTCCTCGCTTTGCCTGGCCCAATGCCGGGCGAGCAGCTGCCCCACGAACATGCCGCCAACGAACACGGCGCCGGAATAGGTGAGCACGTAGGCGATATAAAAGAGATGTTTCATCTCACTGATCCCGCGCGGCCGGCAAAAGGAGGGGCCCGATCAATCTCGGACCCCTCCCCTCGGCCCTCTCCATTGGCGACGACTCTCCCCTTCTAGGGCCGATATGCAAGTCCGCCTACCTCGAGACCGCCTCCGTTGAGACCGGCCGCATTTCCGATCC
>JBFMAJ010000049.1:0-10891 GCA_040755775.1 Nitrospirota bacterium | reverse complement strand
CCCGCGCCGGGCGGGCCGCCCCCCCAGCCGCCCCATCCGCCGGATCATGACGGCGGAGGGCCTTCTGCTGACCAACGCGCCGGGCCGGTAGCCGAGTCCGCCGAGGGCCGCAAGGTCCAGCGCTCGGCGCCGTCGGCCGCCAGGGCCACGGTCCAATGGTCCCGCCAGCGGCGACCCTTCGTCGGACAGTCCGATCGGTAATGCGCGCCCACGCTGCCGCGCCGGTACCGCGCGGCGCGCGCGACCAGCCGGGCCAGGACCAGCAAGTTCCGCAGCTCAGAGGCGTCCCGGCGGACGCGAAGGCCCTCGGCATAGTCCCGAAACCGGTCCAGCGCCGAGATCGATTCATCGAGCGACGATCCGGTTCGAATGACGCCCGCGTTCCGCCACATCAGGGCTTGCAACTCGGCGCGCGCCTTGGCGACGCTGTCGCCGGATGGGACAGGGCCCGCGCCATCCAGACGATCCATCGCGCGCTGGATCAGCCGCCGTCGAGCCGGAGCGGGCTCCGGCCGCATGGCGCCGCACCGCCGGATGGCCGAGCGCGCGGCGCGCCAGCCGAAGACCAGGCCTTCCAGCAGCGAGTTGCTGGCCAGCCGATTGGCGCCGTGCACGCCGCTGCAGGCCGCTTCGCCGGCGGCATAGAGTCCGGGCAGCGTGGACGCGCCGTCGTGGTCGGTCGCGATGCCGCCCATGAAAAAGTGGGCGGCCGGACTGACCGGCGCCGGCTCCTTGGTCAAGTCGATGCCGTCCCGCAGGCACGCGGCATAGACGGTGGGAAAGCGGCCGCGCAGATAATCGGGATCAAAATGCGTGGCGTCCAGCCAGACGCATGATTGCCGCCGCCGGCGCATTTCCATCCAGATCGCGCGCGCGACGACGTCGCGGGGCGCCAGCTCCCCGGCCCGGTGATAGGCGAAGAGAAAGCGGGCGCGTCCGCCGGAGGCGGAGGGCCGGTTGATCAGCCGGGCCCCTTCCCCCCGCAGCGCTTCGGTGATCAGAAAGGCCGGCGCGGCGCCATGACCGTCGGCGGTCCGTTCCACGGCCAGCGCCGTGGGATGGAATTGCACGAATTCCAAATCCTGCAGCGCGGCGCCGGCCCGGTAGGCCATGGCCATGCCGTCGCCGGTGCAGACGGCCGGGTTGGTGGTGCGCGCGTAAAGCTGCCCGGCGCCTCCCGTCGCCAGAATCACCGCCTTGGCGCTGACGGCCAGCAGCCGGCCGGCCGCCTCATCCAGCACGAGCGCGCCCACGCAGCGCCGGTCGGGGCCCTCGGCCACGAGCAGATCAATGGTGAAGTGATGGTTGAGGAAATGGACTCCACGGCATCGGCCCAGGCGCGCCACCAAGGTCTGGAGAATGGCCTCGCCGGTCGCGTCGCCGCGGGCGTGCAGGATGCGGCGGCGGCTGTGTGCCGATTCGCGCGTGAAGAGGAGGCGGCCGGCCGCGCGATCGAAGGGCATGCCCCACCGCATCAGCTCCCGCACCCGGCGCACGCCGTCCGTGACCAGCACCCGCACCGCGCGGGGAGCGCAGAGTCCGCGGCCGGCCCGGATCGTGTCGCGCTCGTGCAGCTCGACGCTGTCGTCCGGCCCGATGGCGGCGGCGATGCCGCCCTGCGCATACTCGCTGCTGCCCTGATCGGCCCGGCGGGCCGCCCACTCACGGACTGGCCCGGTTGGCTTTTTACTGATCACGAAAACCGTGCCGCTTTGGGACAGTTCGATCGCCGCGCGCAATCCGGCGATGCCGCGGCCGATCACCAGGTAATCCGCGCGAATCTCCGCGGGGAGATGCCGGGCGCTCATGTGATGATCATCTGATGATTGGAAGGCCGCGCCGCCATTACGGAAGCGGGGGACGGTCGAAGGCCGGGTTGAAGGGGCTGTCGCCTTGAACGGCGGCCAGGCGGGGCTCCTTGCCCGTCAGCGTGAACCGGGCCGTTCCCGCGGCCATGGCCGGCCCCTCCGGTTGCCCCCCGGCCGCCGGGGCCGGCTCCGCGCGCAGCGTCCAGTGCAGATCCACGCGGACGGTGTCCGGATCGAGGAGCCAGACCCGCTCGATCACGAACTGAGCCCGCACCGAGTCGGCGCGCCGGAACAACGCGGTCAGCGCCTCGGCCACGGCGGGATCGTCGGCGAGCGGCGGAGCCAGCAGCGATGCCAGGCGCGTTTGATTGCGGCGATTGTATTGCTCCTGAAGCTCCTTGATGGCGGCCTCCACGCGGGCGACGAGTTGGGCCTGGGCCGACAGCGAGGTTTTCGTCGTCGAGCAGGCGGCGATCGCGCAGCCGAGCGCTACGGCCAGCAGGATGAGGGGCGCGGAGGATGACCGGTTCATTGGCGCATTATAGGGACAATGGGTCGCGGTTGGCAAATTTCTGTTGCCAAACGGCCGGGAAGCGGCTACAATCGCGCTCAACCATGTCACGGGTCATTAAAAAACGGCGGAAGAAAATGCGCAAGCACAAGTACCGGAAATTGCGCAAGCGCACCCGCCATCAGCGGCGCAAATAACCACGACCGCGTGGCCGCCTGTGCGGCCGGTGGCCGGTGAACGAACAGCCCGGCGCCACGGGTTTACCGGCCGTGCGGGAGCGGCGGCACGACGAGCACGGACACCGGCGCGTGTTTGACGATGATATTGGAAAAGGCCCCGAGCAACAGCCCCGAGACGCCGCGGCGTCCGGATGAGCCGATGACGATCAGATCCTGACCGCTTTCCCGCGTTTCTTGCAGAATTTCCTCTTCCGGGATCCCTTCCCGTAAACGAATTTCCGGGCGGATGCCCCAGCGATGTTCGATCAGGCGCGCCTGCTCCTGCAGCGAAGCCGTTTCCAGCGGATGGCGGTCCATCAACTCGACGTGATCGCGCGCGTGCATGCCGTACATGATCGGCAGGGGAAGCACGTAGAGGATGGCCAACTGGGCGCCGGCGGCCCGGGCCACGGCCGCGGCCATCGCCACGACGTCCGGTTTGTCCTTCCCGAGTTGCACGCAGAGCAGCACGCGCCGCAGCTCGTCGAAGGGCCGGACGATCACTGTGGGGCGCTTCAAGTGCTCGACCACCTGCACGGCCGTGTCGCCGAGAAAAAACTCCATCAGCCCCTTCGTCCCGTGCGAGCCGATCAACGACAGATCGTATCCCGCCTCCGATTCCGCCATGATCTCCTTGGCGGCGTGGCCGGTCCGGCTTCTGTACTCGACCTGAATGAGGCGCCCCTGCAGCAATTCCCGCGCCCGGGCCAGGACCTCGTCGACATTGATCCGGTCGGTGGGATCCTGCACGGCCAGGACGGTCAATCTGGCCGGCAGGCCGGCGGCCAGCATGCCGGCCATCCGAATGGCGTGCTCGGCGAACAATGACCCGCCCGTGCAGACGAGCAGGGACTGTGGAGGCGTCATCGCTTCTCCTCTCTCACGCCCTTGGCCAGGCTCAGCATGATGAGCAGCGACATGAACAAGGCCAGGCCCACGATCAGGTAGCCGGCCGCCAGGCCGAGTTGCGGCGCCTCGGTGTGAACGGCCCATTGCTTGAGCAGCACCGACAGGCCCGCCAGCAGCACGGTATAGCCGAAATAGAGCCGGATCCGCATGCTTTTCACGTAGCGCGTCGCGATCGTGCCGATTTGGGCGCCGACCGCCGCGCCGACCATCATGGTCATGGCGGCCGTCAGGTCCACCTTGCCTTCCAGCGCGTACAGAAACGCGCCGATGCCGGCGGAAAAGATGATCTCAAACAGATCGGTGCCCACGGCGATCGTCGTCGGCACGCCGATTGCGTAGACCAGGGCGGGCAGACGGATGTAGCCGGCGCCGCCGCCGAGGAAACCGGCGAAGAGCCCCGTCGCGAACCCGACCACCAGAATGGCCCAGAAGGAAATGGCCCGGATGCGCGACGTCTGCAGGGAGACCATGGGCGGCGCGTGCCAGTCGTGGAGTTTCCGGGAGAGCGCGGAGCCGATGCGCTCGGCGACGGCCAGGCCGGGCAGCCGGCGCCGGGTTTCCCGGGTGAAGGCGAAATAATCGTAGACCATGTAGCTGCCGATGGAGCCCAAGATCACAATATAAATGACCCGGACCACCGGCTCGACGTGCCCGGTTCGCTCCAGGTGCAGGATCAGCTCCTTGCCGGCCTCCACGCCGGCCGCCGTGCCGATGATCATCAGCAGGCCCAGCTTCAAATCGACGTTGCCCAGCTGGCGGTGCTTGAACGTGGCGATGATCGATTTGCCCATGATGTGGGCCAAATCGGTGCCGATGGCGAACGCCATGGGAAAGCCGAACATATTGAGCGCCGGCGTGACCATCCAGGAGCCGCCGACGCCGAAAAACCCGCCGAGCACCCCGACGCAAAAGCCGATGGTGATCAAAATCACGGGGTCGAAGTGAATGTCGGCGAACGGGAGGTACACGCGCGGTCAGGCTCCGGGCCGCCGGATCTTCCGGACGTTGACGCCCAACAGCCTGAAGACGCCCTCGGTCATCAGGCCCAGCAGCAACCCTTCGCCGGCCATGATGAGAATGACCAGGCCGGCGAACAGCCAGGGGCTGGCGCGGCTGCACTCGAGGATCCACTGAATGGCCGTCTCCACGTCGCGGCTATCGTAAACGAACCCCGCCGGCTTTGCAAGGAACGATTGGAGCGCCCCGCCCTGCGGCCGTCCACTTTGCCAGACGGGAAATTTCTGGTATCTTTAACGCTTGTGAGCAACCGCCTGACGCCATGACCCCGTCACCGGCGCAAGTCCTGATTGCATTGGCGCTCGTGGGCGTGGTGGTCTTCCTGCTGCGCCTCTCCCGGCGGCGGCCGGCCGCGCTGCAGGCCAACGTGGTGATTCTGTTGGCGATCGGCGCCTGGTATTTGTGGTGGCGGGCAACGCAGACGCTGGTCACCACGTCCCCCTGGACGAGCGCCATCAGCCTCGGCCTCTTCGCCGCCGAATGCTACGGCTATCTCACGCTCTTCTTTTTCTATTTCCAGACCTGGTCCCCCCTGTACCGGACCGAGACGCCGTCGACCGAGGGCATGACGCTGCCCGCCGTCGATATTTTCGTCACGATCCTGGACGAGCCGCTCGAGGTGCTCTATCGCACGCTGGTGGGCTGCCGGGCCATCCGGTATCCGGAGGATCGAAAGCGCGTCTATGTCCTGGACGACGGCCACCGGCCGGAGGTGCGGGAGATGGCGGAACGGCTGGGCTGCCTGTACGTGAGCCGCCCGACGAACGAGCACGCCAAGGCGGGCAATCTCAATTACGCGCTGGGCCGGACGGCCGGCGAGTTGATCGTCAATTTCGACACCGACCACGTGCCGGTCAACACCTTCCTGGAGCGGACCATCGGCTATTTCCGGGATCCGAACGTCGCGCTGGTGCAGACGGCTCATC
Source organism: Nitrospirota bacterium (assembly GCA_040755775.1). Lineage (GTDB taxonomy): Bacteria > Nitrospirota > Nitrospiria > JACQCE01 > JACQCE01 > JBFMAJ01. The sequence continues at coordinate 5,502 of JBFMAJ010000049.1, read as the reverse complement.
ACTTTTACAATCCCGATCCGTACCAGGACAATCTGCGCCTGGCCGGGCAGATCATGCATGAGCAAGAGCTGTTTTTTCAGGTCATCCAGCCCGGGCGCGACCGAGCCAACGCCGCCTTTTTCTGCGGGAGCGGCGGCATTTTCCGCCGCTCCGCCCTGGACGCGGTCGGCGGTTTTCTCACGACCTCGACGACGGAGGACATCCATACGTCGATCCGCTTGCACGCGCAGGGCTTCCGTTCGGTCTACGTCAACGACCGGTTGGCGGCCGGGCTGTCTCCCGAAAGCTTCGGGGATTACCTCAAGCAGCGCGACCGGTGGGCCCAGGGCCACGCGCAGATTCTGTTCACGCGGGAAAATCCGCTCTGGCTGCCGGGGCTGAGCCTGGCGCAGCGGATCAACTATCTGGCGTCGATCAGTTATTTTTTCCTGGGGTTGCCCCGCATTCTCTATCTGGCGGCGCCCTTATTTTTCCTGCTGTTCGGCACGCCGCCGCTGTCGGCCAACATCTGGATGCTGGCCGTTCATTTTCTGCCTTACTACGCCGCCTCGTTGATCGTCTTTCATGCGGTCAGCGGCGGGCAGCGCAACCCCTTCTGGTCGGATGTCTATGAAGCGGCCGTCTGCTTCGCGGTGACGGCGGCCACGGCCCGGGCGATCATCTTCCCGCGCCTCACCAAGTTTTACGTGACCCCGAAGGGGGTGAAGCGGCTGCGCATCGCCATGGGGCGCGGCATCCTGCCGCAGTTGACGCTGAGCGCGGCGCTTGCGGGCGGCATCCTTTGGGGATCCGCCGAATTTCTAAGCCGCCCGCACAATCCCCACGCTTCCATAATCAGCCTGGTCTGGGCGACGTACAACCTCCTTCTCCTGACGGCCGCGATCGTCGTCGCCCGGCAGCGGGCGCAGTTGCGCGGCGCGCCGCGGCTGATCCGCCAGTTGCCGTGCCGGCTGGAATTCGACGGCCAATTCTGGGAGGGCGTGACGCTCGACCTCAGCGAGCGCGGCGCGTCGCTGACGATGGACCGGCTCCTCCGGCTGCCGCCGACGGTGACCCTGACGATCTACGGCGCCGCCGGCGAAAAGGCGTCGCTGGCCGCCCGCGTGGTGCGCAACGACCGGGGCGAATCGGGACAGGTGTTTATTGGGCTCGAATACCGGGCGTTGACCGAAGAACAGCACCAGAGCATCGTGCGGCTCATGTACAGCGATCCCGAGGTATGGCACGCGCCCCCGGCGCCGGCCGCCGGGTTTTGGCCGTCGTTGATGCTGCTGCTGAGCTGCGGGCTGCGGGTCTTCATCCATGAGACCGTGGTGCGGCGCCTCTCTCCGCGCGTGCGCATCCAGCGCCGGTGCGATCTGGTGCTGCAGGGGCAGCGGTTCAAGGGGGTGACCGAGGACATCGGATTGAACGGCGTGTCGGTCAGGCTGAAGGATCCCGCGCCCGCGCCGCTGAAGCCCGGCCCGGTGACCTGTTTGCTCTATCCCGGCAACGGCGGGGAATTGATCTGCACGGGGGAAATCATGTGGGTCCATGCCGACCGCACGAAACCGCTGGTCGGCATCCTGCTGATCGATTACGACCGGAAGGCCCTGGAGCGCCTGATTCAAACGTGACGAAGCTCCCGGTCGCCGGCTCGACACTTTGCTCATGGGATTGCTGACGCTGCGCGGCGCTCTCCAGCCTCGCGTTGTGCTGGCGGCATGGCTGCTCCTGGAGCTGCTGTTCCAGGCCGCCCGCGTTGATTTCAATTCCCTTCGATACGACGAAGCCCAGGCGATCGTCATCGGCCGGGACGTGCTTCAGGGCGGCCCCTGCCCGGATTGCGCCCAGCACACGGGGTCGGTCTACCTCCACCCGGTGCTCGCGGCCCTCGCCTATGACCACCTGGCCCCCGTGCTCGGGCACTGGGGCGGGCGGGCCGTCAGCATCGCGCTGGGCCTGCTGCTTACCGCCGCCGTCTATGGCATCGGGCGGCTGCTCTTCGACTCGACCATCGGGGTGCTGGCCGCGGTCTTGCTGACGCTGCAGGCCCCGATGCTCTACGTCGCCAAAGTCGGACTGTACGATATCGTGGCCGCCACCTTTCTCGGGCTGGCGGCCTGGTCTCTTGCGCTCGCCAAAGCCAAGCCGGCCGCGTCGGGGGCGGCCTTGTTCATGGGGGGAGTGGCGCTGGGTGTGTCCGGCCTCTCCAAATTCGCCGCCGCGGTGTATCTCCCCGTCGGAATCGTCCTGGTGCTCTGGCAGTTCGGCTGGCGCCGGTGGCTGGCCTATTTTCTGCCCGGCCTGGCGATCGTGCTGGCGGGATTCGCCGCCACCGAGATCCTGCCGAGGCTGCCGGTCCTGGAGGCCATGACGGAAAGCACCGTGGCGCTGGGGCGCGGCGGCTTTTCGCGCGGCGACATCATGGACATGCTCATGCGGTGGCTGTTCTGGGCGACCCTGCCGGCGCTGGCGGGATTGGCCGACCGGCCCTCCCGCTCCACGGTGGCCGTGCTGCTGTTGCTCGCGCTGCCTCAGCCGCTGATCCATCTGGCCACGGGGGCCGAGCAGGGGCTGCACAAAAATATCGTCCAATCCCTGCTCTTTCTTGCGCCCGCGGCGGCGGTCGGCGTTCGCAAGCTCCTTCATGATCTATTAAAAATTCCGGGCGCGATCGATCTTCGCCCGGCCGGCTATGGGCTCCTGATCCTGCTGCTGGGCGCGGGCATGGTCAAGAATCTTCAATGGCTGGAGCGCCAGTATCCGAATACCGATCCGGCGGTCGCCTTCCTCCTCGATCACGTGCGGCAGGATTCCGTCCTGCTGGCCGAAGAGGGATACATTTATCATCTCTATCTCGGTCCGAGGCTGCCATTGGAGCGCCTCTATGGCACCTATTACCTGGAATATCGCAACGCCACGGGGACCGACGCGCTGACGCGGTTTGTCGAGGACGGCGTCCCAGACTTCATTGTCCTCACCTCGTATGGAACGCCGGTGCAGGACGCCGCCATTGCGGAAGCCGCGGCCGGGCGCTACCGGCTGACATTGGAATACGACGGGGGGGTATCCTGGGGAACGCGCATGGTGCAAATTTATCAACGGTTCGACCACGTGCCCCGCTGACGCGGGGAAAAAGGAGCGATGGAATGAAAAAATGGCTGGGGCTGCTGGTGTGTTGCGCGGCGCTGCAAGGCGGGGCGGCATATGCGATCGAAGGGTTAACGGGATCGACGTGGGGAACGGCCATCTATAATTTCGGCCACGAGGATTTTCAAACGCTGGGCAACCTGAGCCAGGGAATCGACTGGTTCGAGCGGCGGGGCTATCGCTTCACGACCTATGCGGCGCTGCGCTGGCGCTATCAATCCAATGAAGGGCGATTTTTCAACGCGTTGGGGCCGGCGGTGGGCGCGGCGATCAAGCGCGGCCCGTTCCGCCTGGGCACGGAATACTATTGGGAGCGGACGCAGGCGGACGCCAATGTGAACGATCGGGCGCTGGTGTTCGTGGACTGGTACTACGACTGGGATCTGCTGAAGTTGTTCAAATAATCCCGATTGACAGCGCGCGTTCGGATTTGTAGGATAGGCCTCCCGCGCGCCGCGCGCGGAGAAGGAGCGCCATGAAAGTCATTCTTCGAGAAGAGATCCAATCGCTGGGCCAGCCCGGCGCGATCGTCGAGGTGTCCGACGGGTATGCGCGGAATTTTTTGCTGCCGCGCAAGAAAGCCGTGCCGGCCACGCCGGCCAACTTGAACGCGGCTCAGGCCGCGCAGCGCCGGATCGAGGCCCAGCAGGCGGAGGCGCGGGCCGAGGCGGAGCAACTGGCCCAGCGGCTGGGCGCGACGACCGTGACGATTCCGGTGCAAGCCGGAGAGGACGGCAAATTATTCGGGGCCGTCACGGCCAAGGATATCGCCGAAGCCCTGGTCAACGCGGGGCTGGCGGTCGACAAACGGATGATCGAGCTGGACTCGCCGATCAAGCAGACCGGCGAGGTTACGGTGACGATCCGGCTCCAGGCTGGGGTGAGTGCGCCTCTTCGAGTGACGGTCGCTGCGGAGGGGGAGCCGCCGGCTCCGAAAAAAAGCCGAAAGAAGAAGAGCGAGTAGTCCACGCGCCCAGCTCCCCCCGCTCATTGACGACGGCCCACTCCACGTCCTGAAGGTACTGCCCGTTCGCCGAGCCGCCGATCAGATAAATCCGGCGGCTCTGTCCGTTCCTGGCCGCCGGTGAAAGCGTATCATTGCTCGGTTGCACGGCCAGCGCCAGCTCGGCCACCGCCACAGCTGCTCCTTCCTTGGGGCGGCTGAGCGGCGTCGTCTCCACCCAGGCGCCGAGCGAGCCGTCCGGTTGGACGGCGGCCCGTTCCACGCTCGCCAGATAGCCGTCATGATAGCCGCCCAACGTGAACACGAAGGGGCCGGCTGCGATGGTGGAGGCGAGGAAGCGGGGTGTTTTCGTCGTTTCGGTCAACTGCCACGGCGTCAATGAGCCGTCGGACTGCACGCGGCTCCATTCCGCGCTGTTTTTTCCCCCGCCGACGTCCTCGATGTGGCCGCCCACGATATAGATTTGATCGCCGACGTGGCCGGCGCCGTGGATGTACCGGTCGGTGTTCAACGACGCCGGCAGCACGGTCCAGGCGCCGAGCGAGCCGTCCGGTTGGATGGCCGCCCGCTCGACGCTTCTGAGAAAGAGGCCGTTATAGCCGCCGATCGCGTAGATGTGCCCGTGCGAGACGATCCCGGTGGGCGAGCGGCGCGGCGTCGTCATCGGAGCGACCGGTTCCCAGGGGCCGAGGCTGCCGTTGGGCAGCAGCCGGGCGCGCTCCACCGTGTTCAGCAGAACCAAGCCGTCCCGGTAGGTTTCACCGCCCATGGCGTACAGATGCCCGTTGGCGGCCACCGCCTTGAGAAAGCCGCGCGGCATCGTGAGCGAGTTGGTCAGCCGCCAATCCTTGACCGAGCCGTCGGGCTGAATCTTGGCGAACTCGACGCTTTTGACAAAGCCCCGCTCCACGCCGCCGCCCCGGATGCCGCCAATCGCGTACAGATACCCGTTGGCCACCACGGCGCCGGCGCTGGTGCGGGGGACGATCAACGGCTCCGTCGCCTGCCAGGCCCCGGTCCACCGCGGCTCGGACGATGGCGAGCAGCCCAGCAACAGGGCGCCGACGGACAGGGCCAACAGGGAACGCGTGAGCGGTGAACGCGGCACGTAGGTGTATATCACGGCGCCGCTCTCCGTTCAACTGCCGTCGCCCCGCCATGCCTTGCCAAAGCCGGCGCAAACGAGCTAAGATCACGGCACCGATGCGACGGTCCATCGCGCGTGTCCTGTCCGTGACCTCCTGGTGCATGCTAGGGGCGGGGGGTGTCATGGCCGCGTGTCAGGCGGCCGAATCTTCTTCGAAGGTTGTCGATCTGCTCGTCTATGACGGCGTCATCAATCCGGTCGCGGCCGAGTATCTGGCCGACGGCATTGCGGCGGCCGACGCGGCCGGGCGCGAAGCGGT
>JBFMAJ010000048.1:0-10996 GCA_040755775.1 Nitrospirota bacterium | reverse complement strand
GGCCGGCGCCGGTCGCGCCGTGCTTGACACCGTCGCCATCCAACGGTATTTGCCTCACCGCTACCCCTTTCTCCTGGTGGACCGCATTGTCGAACTGGAGGCGCGCCGGCGCATCGTCGGCATCAAAAACGTGACGATCAACGAGCCGTTTTTCCAGGGCCATTTTCCGGGCTATCCCATCATGCCGGGCGTGCTGATCATCGAGGCGATGGCGCAGGTCGGCGCGGTGCTGGCCTTTTCCCAGGAGGCCCAGCCGCAGAGCAAACTGGTTTTTTTTCTGGGCATCGACAAGGCCAAATTCCGCAAGCCGGTCGTGCCCGGAGATCAACTGCGGATGGAGGTGACGGTGCAGCAGATTCGTTCGCAGTTCTGGCGCCTGCAGGCGATGGCCTACGTGGACGACGCGCTCGTGTGCGAAGCGGAGCTGAAGGCCATGATTTCCGACCGCGAGACGGGAGGCGGCCATGACTGAGGTGCATCCGACTGCCGTCGTGCATCCGGCCGCCAAGCTGGGCGAGCGCGTGAGCGTCGGCCCCTACGCCGTCATCGGCGAGGAGGCCTCGATCGGGCCGGGCACGCGCATCGACAGCCACGTGGTGATCGAGGGGCGGACCGCCATCGGCGCCGACTGCCGGATCTTTCCGTTTTGCTCGATCGGGCAGCCGCCGCAGGATCTGAAGTACGCCGGGGAGCCCACGGGGGTGGTGATCGGCGACCGGAACGTGATCCGGGAGTACGTCACGATCAACCGCGGCACGGCGGGCGGACACGGCGTGACGGCCATCGGCGAGCAGAATTTCTTCATGGCGTACGTCCACATCGCCCACGATTGCCAGATCGGCGACCGCACCGTGCTGGCGAACGCGGCCACGCTGGCCGGCCACGTCACGGTCGGCGACTGGGCGCTGATCGGGGGCCTGGTCGGCGTGCATCAATTCGTGCGGATCGGCGCGCACGCCATCGTCAGCGGCTGCTCGGGGCTGGGCCAGGATGTGCCGCCCTATCTGATCGCCGCCGGCAGGCCGGCCACCCTGTTCGGCCTGAACCTGGTCGGGCTGAAGCGGCGCGGTTTTACCGAGGAGCGGCTGCACGCCATCAAGCAGGCCTACCAGGTGCTGTTCCGTTCGAAACTGAAACGGAAGGAAGCCCTCAAGCGCCTCTCGGCCGACTGGAAGGATCAGCTGGACGTCATGGCGATGGTGCAGTTCATCGAGCAATCCGAGCGGGGCATCTGCCGGGCCACGCCGCGGGGCGCGGCGGGAGCCGCCGACGGCTGACGTGAGCACCCCCGGCGAGGCGACCAAACGGCTGGGCATCATCGCCGGCAACGGCCGCTTTCCCTTGCTGGTGGCCGAAGAGGCCCGCAAGCAGGGCTGGTGGGTGGTGGCCGTCGCCCATCAGGGAGAGACGCTGCCCGAACTGGAGCCCCTCGTCGATGAGCTGGAGTGGATCCGCGTGGGACAGATCGGCCGGATGATCAACCGGTTTCAATCCTCGGGCGTGCGCGACGTGGTGATGGCCGGCGGAATCAAAAAAACACGGCTCTTCACGGAAGCGCGGCCCGATCTGCGGGCCCTGGCGCTGCTCGCCAAACTGCGCACGAAAGATGACGACGCCATTCTGCGGGGGCTGGCCGACGAGTTGGAGCGCTCGGGCCTGGTGGTGGGCGATTCCATGCAATACCTGACCTCGTTGTTGGCCGCCGCGGGGCCGATGGGGGCCAGGCGGCCGACGGCCGAGGAGCAGAAGGATATCGAGTACGGCCGGGAAATGGCCAAGGAGATCGGCCGGCTGGGCATCGGACAGTGCGTGGTGGTCAAGCAGCACGTGGTGCTGGCGGTCGAAGCGATCGAGGGGACGGATGAGGCGATCCGCCGGGGCGGCCGGCTGGCGAACGGCGGCGCCGTGGTGGTGAAGGTGAGCAAGCCCGGACAGGACCGCCGGTTCGATTTGCCGACGATCGGGCCTGGCACGATCGCCGTCATGGCCGAGGCGGGGGCCGCGGTCATCGCCGTCGAAGCGGGCGGCTCGCTGCTCCTCGATCGCGCCGCGCTGCTGCGCGACGCCGACCGGGCCAACATCGCCGTGGTGGGAGTCGCCCCATGACCAATCTCCCCGTGGGCGTCATTGGCGTGGGCTACCTGGGGCAGCACCATGCCCGGCTCTACGGCCGGATGGCCGGCGTGCGGCTGGTCGGCATCGTCGACACGTCGGCCGAGCGCGCCGAGACGGTGGCACGCTCGACGGATTGCGCGGTCTTTCCGGACGTCCCGTCGCTGGCCAAGGAGGTCAAAGCCGTCAGCATCGTCGTGCCGACGCCATCGCATTACGACATCGCCCTGGAGTGTTTGCAGGCCGGCCTGGACGTGTTGCTCGAGAAACCGATGACCGTCACGCTCGAGCAGGCCGACGCCCTGATCGCCGAGGCCGAGCGCCGGCGGGCGATTCTGCAGATCGGCCACCTGGAACGGTTCAACGGCGCCATCCGCGCGGTCGAGCCCTTTCTGACGACGCCGCGCTTCATCGAATCCCATCGCCTGGGGCCGTTCATGGAGCGGGGCACCGACGTGGACGTCGTGCTCGATCTGATGATCCACGACATCGACATGGTGCTGAGCCTGGTCCGGTCGCCGGTCGAGGACATTCGGGCCGTCGGCGTGCCGGTGCTCTCCGCGCAGGTGGACATCGCCAATGCCCGGATCGAGTTTGCCAACGGTTGCGCGGCCAACGTGACGGCGAGCCGAGTCTCGAAGGACAAAATGCGCAAGATCCGGGTCTTTCAGGCCGACACCTACATTTCCATCGATTATCAAAACCAGGATGCGGTGGTCTACCGCCGGCTGGTCGATGAGCGCGGGCAGGCCAAGGTCGTCTTCGAGCCGGTCCGGGTGGAAAAAGATGAACCGCTCAAGGCCGAGCTGGAAAGCTTCGTGCGCGCGGTCGGCCAGCGGTCGGCGCCCGTGGTCGGCGGACGGGACGGCCGCGAGGCGCTGCGGGTCGCGCTGGAGGTGACCACGATCATCGACCGGTCCTTGCGCCGGCTGGCAGGAGAGGCGGGATCGTGACGGCCGCCGCGGCGCCGACGATTTTTATCAGCACGGGCGAAGCCTCCGGCGACCTGCACGGCGCCAAGCTGGCGGCCGCGCTGATGCGCCAGCGGCCGGGTTGCCGGGTGGCCGGCATGGGGGGCCATGCGATGCGGGCGGCCGGGGCGCGGGTCCTGGTCGGGAACGAGGATTTGGGCGTGGTGGGGTTGTGGGAAGTGCTGGCCCACGGCGGCGCCATCTGGCGCGCCTACCGCGCCGTGAAACAGTGGTTGTCGGCCGAGCGGCCCGACGTGGTCGTGCTGGTCGATTATCCCGATTTTCATTTTCAAATCGCTCGGCTGGCCAAACGGCTGGGCTTGCGCGTCGTTTACTATATCAGCCCGCAGATCTGGGCCTGGCGTTCGGGCCGCGTCCGCACAGTGGCCCGCCTGGTCGATCACATGATGGTGATTCTGCCGTTTGAGGTCGATCTCTACCGGTCGGCCGGCGTGCCCTGCACGCTCATCGGCCACCCGTTGCTCGACGATGTCCAGGCGGCGCCGACGCGCGCCGATGCGCGAGCCCGGCTGGGCTTGCCGCCGGCGCAGCCGGTGGTCGGGCTCTTCCCCGGCAGCCGCCGGGCGGAGATCCGGCGCCATTTGCCCGTCATGCTGGCGGCGGCCCGGCGGCTGGCGAGCCTCCGGCCGGACGCGTTGTTTCTGGTAAGCCATGCGTCGTCCATTCCTCAAGAGGAATTCGATCGTCATCTGCGGCACGCCGGGCTGCCGGTGAGGGTGCACCGGGGAGAGCCCACGGCCATGCTGGCGGCGGCCGATGCGGCCATGACGGTGTCGGGCACGATTACGCTGCAAGCGGCCTTATTCCAATTGCCCATGGTCATCATCTACAAGGTGGCGACGCTGACCTGGCTCGCGGCCCGGTTGCTGGTGCGGGTGCCGCACGTCAGCCTGCCGAATCTGATCGCGGGCGAGCCGATCGTGCCGGAGCTGCTGCAATCGGCGGCCACGCCGGAGGCGATCGGCGACTGTCTGGCGCAGTGGCTGGCCAACCCCGATGAATTGGCCGCGCTGCGCAAGCGGCTGGCCGGCGTGCGGGATCGATTGGGGGAGGCGGGCGGCTCGGAGAAGGCCGCCGCGACGATTTTCCAGTGCCTGGAGCAGTGGCGCGGCTCACGGGAAGCGGGCGCCCCATGAATACGTACAAGCGATTGGCGGCCATGACCCTCGTCTACTGGCGGCGACTGGTCGTGGCCGGTCTGCTGGCCGGCGTGATCGCCGTGATGACGGCCGCCTATGCGTGGCTGGTGAAATATTGGATGGATGACGCCCTCATCGGACGGGATTTGTCGATGCTGCTCTTGATCAGCGTGGCGATCCCGGCGGTGGGATTGGTGAAGGCGATGGCCGGCTATGGCCAGGCGGTCACCATGCGGCATGTCGGCCTCAGCGTGGTGCGGTCGCTGCGGGACCGGATGTACGGTCACTTTCTTGCGCTGCCGGTCGGCTTTTATTCCAACAAGCGGACCGGCCGGTTTCTCTCCTATTTCGCCGGCGACGCGGGCGCGCTTCAGGGGATGGTCACCACGGGACTGAAGGACGTGATTCAGAATAGCGTGCAGTTGGTGGTGCTGGTCGGGTACGTGTTCTATTTGGATTGGACCATGGCCGTGCTGTCGATCGTGGTGCTGCCGGCGGCCTATGCGGGACTGTTGCGGATGATCCGGCGGGTGCGGCGGCTGGCCGGCGCAAACCGGGAGCACCTGGCGGGGCTGGCGGCCATCCTGCAGGAAAGCTTGCTCGGATTGCGGGTGATCAAGGCCTTCGCGAAGGAAGCCTTCGCGCAGGAACAATTTTCGGCGCGGAATGCGCGGGCCTTCAAGGCCAGCATGCGCCTCTACCGTCTCATGGAATTCGTTCACCCCGTCATTGAATTGGCCGGCACGATCGGCATCGCCCTGCTGCTCTGGTACGGCGGCCGGCGGGTGGCCGCCGGCACGCTGACGCCGGGAGAGTTCACGTCCTTTTTAACCGCCTGCCTCCTCCTCTACGGGCCGGTCAAACGGTTGACGACGGTCAGCGCCCAGTTGCAGCCGATCCTGGCCGCCGCGGACCGGATTTTTTCGATTCTCGATGAGCCGACCGAGACGCAGTTGGATCGGGGACATCGCGCGTTGGGCGGCGTGGCCCAAGGCCTGGAGTTTCAGCAGGTCTCGTTTCAGTACGGCCCGACGGCGCCGCCGGTGCTCCAGGACGTGTCCTTCCGCGTGGGCGTCGGCGAGATGGTGGCGCTGGTGGGCAGCAGCGGCAGCGGCAAGAGCACGATCGTCAATCTGATCGCGCGGTTTTACGAGCCCTCATCGGGCCGCGTGCTGATCGACGGCATCGACGTGCGGGACATCACGCTGGCCTCGTTGCGCCGGTTGATCGGCATCGTCAGCCAGGACACCATGCTGTTTCAGGACACCATCCGCAATAATATCGCCTATGGGCGCGCGGATCTGACGCTGGAGGCGGTGACGGCCGCGGCGCAGGCCGCCTATGCGCACAACTTCATCATGGCGTTGCCCCAAGGGTATGACACCGTGATCGGCGAGCGCGGCCTGACGCTGTCGGGCGGGGAACGGCAGCGGCTGGCGATCGCGCGGGCGTTTTTAATCAATCCCCCCATTCTGATCCTGGATGAAGCGACCTCGGCGCTCGATTACGAGTCGGAAGCGATCGTGCAGGAGGCGCTGGGCGCGCTGATCAAGGGGCGGACGACGCTGGTCGTCGCCCACCGGTTGTCCACCGTGCAGCGGGCCGATCGCATTGTCGTGCTGGAGGGCGGGCGGATCGTGGAAGAAGGATCGCACGGCGATCTGCTCCGTCACAACGGCGTCTATCGCCGGCTCTATGAGCGGCAATTCCGCGACGAGGAGCCGGGGGAGGAGCCGGCGCCGCAGGAGCCGGGACAGGAAGAGGTGCGGCAGGCCGACGCCGTCTGAGCCGCCATGGTGTTTTGGGTCTACAATGCGCTGTTGATCGTGACGAGTCCGTTGTGGGGCGTTTGGCTGGCGTGGCGCCTGGCGGCCCAGCGGAAGGACCGTCGCGGCTTCGCGCAGCGCTGGCGGGGGCTGAATCCCGGCGCTGTGCCGGCCGGCCCCGAACGGCAGCCCCGGATCTGGATTCACGCGGTCTCGGTGGGCGAGGCGATGGCGGTGGCGCCGCTGGTTCGCGCCTTGCGCCGGCGGTGGCCGCGGGCGCTGCTGGTCGGCTCGACGGTGACCGATCTCGGGCAGGAGACGATGCGGGCCAAAGCGCCAGAGCTGGATCTGGTCTGTTACCTGCCGTTTGATCTTTGGTGGCCGGTGCGTCGCGCGATCCGCGCCATCCGTCCGACGCTGTTTCTCTTCGCCGAAATGGAGCTCTGGCCCAACCTGCTGCTGTCGCTCCAGCGGGCCGGCGTGCCGTCGGCGCTGGTCAATGGACGGATCTCGGAGCGGTCGGCCCGGCGGTACCGGTGGGCGGCGCCGTTCATCCGCCGCGTCATCGGCACCGTCGATGCCCTGGCCGTGCAGGCGGAGGCCGACCGGGAACGGTTCATTCGATTGGGCGCCGATCCGTCGCGCGTCGCGGTCTGCGGCAACTTGAAGGCGGACGCCTGCCTGCCCCCGCCTGCCGGACGGGCAGGGGACAGGCAGGGCGCACTCGGCGCCGATGATGCGTCGTTGCCCAAGCGGCCGGCTCTTGACGGCGTCCCGCTCATTGTGGCCGGCAGCACGCATCCGTCCGAGGAAGCGGCGGTGGCGCGGGCGTTTCTCGATCTGCTGGCCTCGGCGTCCGCCGGGCGGGCGCCGCGATTGTGCCTGGCGCCGCGCCACCTCGATCGATGCGACGCGGTTGAGGAGGAACTGCGCCGCCTGGGGTTGAACCCGCTGCGGCGCAGCCGGTGGTCTCCGGAGCGGTCCTGGGACAATCCGCGCGAGGTGCTCGTGCTCGACACGATGGGCGAGCTGACGGACTGGTATCGCGCGGCCGCCGTGACCGTAATGGGCGGCACGCTGGCGCCGATCGGCGGCCATAACATGCTGGAGCCCGCCGCGGCCGGCTGCCCGGTCATCATCGGCCCGCACGCCGGGCAGTGGTCGGCGATCGCCGACGGCTTGGCCGCCGCGGGCGGCGCGATACGAGTCCAGGTCGACACGGAGCTGGCCCCGGCGCTGCGCGCCCTGCTGAGCGACGGGTCGCGCCGAGCCCGGATGGGTGAGGCGGCCCGCGGCTATGTCGCGAGCCAACAAGGCGCCACCGGTCGGACGATCGCGCTCATCGACCGGCTCGTCGCGCCCGGCCAATCGGCGGGAGCCGAAGACGTTCCACGCGCCATCCGATCGTGGCGGTCCATGGCGGCCGGTTGGCTGAACGCGTCCGGGGGGGCGGTGGCATGGGTCAAGGCGCTCCTGCGGCCGGCGGCGTGGGCCTACGGCTCGGCGATGGCGCTGCGCCGGACCGCCTATCGGCGGGGCTGGCTGGCGGCGGCGCGGCTGCCCGTTCCCGTGATCAGCGTGGGCAATCTCACCGTCGGGGGCAGCGGCAAAACACCGATGGTCATGGCGCTGGCGCACGAGCTGCAGGCCGCCGGCCGGCCGGTCGGCATTCTGTCGCGGGGCTATCGGGGCCGGCGGGAGCAGGATCCGCTCCTGGTGTCCGACGGGCGGACGATTCGGGCCGATGCCCGGCAGGCGGGCGATGAAGCGCTATTGCTGGCCCGACGGCTAGCCGGCGCGCCGGTCGCCGTCGGCAGCAGCCGGGCCGAGGCCGGCCGCTTGTTGTTGGATGCGGCCCCGAAGCCCGGTCCGGGGCTCCTCGTGCTGGATGACGGCTTCCAGCATCTTGCGCTCCATCGCGACGTGAACCTGTTGCTGATCGACGAGGGCCAGCCGACGGGGAATGGCGACCTGCTGCCCTGCGGGCCGCTGCGGGAGCGATGGTCGGCCGCGCGCGACGCCTCAGCGGTCGTGCTGGTGCGGCGGCCCGGAGCGGCCGGAGAGGCCCCGCCGCAGATCGCGCCCCATTTGCGCCGGCGGGGCTTTGCGGGTCCGCTCTTTTCCGCCATGATTGAGCCGATCGAGCTGACGGCCTGCCGCTCCGGAGAGCCGGCGCCGCTGGCCGCGCTGGCCGGCGCGCGCGTGGCGATCTGCTCCGGCATCGCCCGGCCGCACTCTTTTCGGCAGGCGGTGGCCGCGGCCGGCGCGCTGATTTGCGATGTGTGGCTGTTCGAAGATCACCATGACTACACGCGGGCCGAATTGGACGCCATCGCCCGGCGGGCCCGCGAGCGCGGCGCCGCGATGGTTGTGACGACGGAAAAAGACGGCGTGAAATGGGGGGACTGGCCGGAGGGAGCTCCGCCGGCGTTCGCGCTGCGCCTCGGCGTGCGGATGGAGCCCGAGCGCGAGTGGCGGGAATGGCTGGCTTCGCAAACGGCGGCGGAGCATTGCGCCGGAACGAACGGCGCGGTGGCGCCGTTGCCCCGATCGGCCGACCGATTGCGCGACGCCGCGCGGCAAGGACGGGGTTGAATGGCCCCGGCACGTCGCACGACCGTCGGTGAATGGCTCCAATATGGTGCGGTGCTCCTGGTGTACGGGCTGTTGAATGTGATCCCGCATCGGCTCGCGCGTTATCTCGGCGCCTGGGCCGGCTTGGCGGTCTATGGTTGGGACCGGCGCCACCGCCGGCTGGTGCAGGCGCAGTTGCGGACGGCGTTTCCGGACTGGCCCGCCGCCAGGATCGGCCGGGTGGCGGCTCAATGCTATGCCAATTTGGGCCGGTCGGCGGCGGAATTTGCCCGGCTGGGGCGCGCGGATCGCGAAACCATTCTCGGCCGGGTGACCGTGGAGGGACTGGAGCACTTGGAACGGGCCCGTCGGCAGGGGCGCGGCGTGCTCTGCCTGGGCGCTCATTTAGGCAATTGGGAGCTGCTGGGGATCGTCTGCGCCCTGCTCGGGCATCGGCTCTATCCGGTGGTCCGGCCGCTGCACAATCCGCGGCTGGATCGCCTGGTCAACGGAATACGCGGCCGGCACGGCAGCGCCATCGTCAGCAAGCGGGCCGACACGGCGCCGCGCGACATGATTCAGGCGCTGCGGCGCGGCGAGTGCGTCGGGATTCTGCTGGATCAAAATACCGCGCGCCACCAGGGCCTGTTTGTGCCCTTCTTCGGCCGGCCGGCCTGCACCGCCAAGGGATTGGCCCTGATGGCCCGCCGGACGGGCGCGCCGGTCGTGCCGATGTTCATCGCCCGCGTCGGATCGTCGGATCGCCACCGCGTGACGATTCAGCCGGCGATCGACTGGACGCGCGGCCCGACCATCGAGGAGGAGCTGGTCGTCAACACGGCCCGCTGCACGGCCGCGATCGAGCGCATGGTGCGGGCCCATCCCGAGCAATGGCTCTGGATGCATCGCCGGTGGCGGACGCAGCCGGAGGCGCCGCCATCGTCCGAACTTCCGGTGCCGGCGCTGCCGGCCGGCGCGCTCCGGCCGGGATCGGGCTGATGGGACGCCGCCGGCGGCAACGCGGACTGATCAAAGCGGCGCGCACCGTTTGGCGCGCGGTGCAAGCCGCCGCGGTGGTGGCGCTGTATCTTGCGCTCAACGCGCTGCCGCATCGCGCGGCCTTGCGCGCCGGCCAGGCGGCCGGATTGTTGCTGTACGCGATCGACGGCCGCCATCGGCGGTTGGCGCAGGAGCAATTGCAACGAGCCTTTCCCCGCTGGACGGCGCGGCAGATCCGCCGAACCGCCCGGCGCTGCTATGCGCAGTTGGGCGTGTCGGCGGCCGAGTTTCTCCGGCTCGGCCGGGGGGATCGCCGCGCGATTCTCGGCCGGGTCGTCATCGAGGGGCTGGAGCACTTGGAAGGGGCGCGCTCGCAGGGGCGCGGCGTCATCTTCCTGACGGCCCATCTAGGCAACTGGGAGTTGATGGGCATCGTCTGTTCGTTGCTGGGCTATCGGCTCTATCCGGTCGCGAGGCCATTGGACAACCCCTGGATCAACCGGCTGGTCAACCGGATCCGGAGCCGGTTCGGCGGCGAAGTGGTGAGCAAAAAATCGGAGTCGGCCCCCCGCGACATCGTCCAGGCCCTGCGCGGCGGGGATCTCGTCGGCATGCTGCTGGATCAAAACATGTCGCCCCACCACGGCGTGTTCGTCGATTTTTTCGGCCGCCCGGCCTGCACGTCGAAGGGGCTGGCCGTCATCGCCCGGCGCACGGGCGCGCCGGTGGTGCCCGCCTTCATCGTGCGCGAGGGGCTCGACCGGCACCGGATTCTGCTGCAGCCGCCCGTCGAGCTGGCGCGCACCGGCGACCCGGACGCCGACCTGCTCGCCAACACGGCCCGCTGCACCGCCGTGATCGAGCGGATGGTGCGGGCCCATCCGGAGCAATGGCTCTGGCTGCACCGTCGATGGAAAACCCAACCGCCCGCGGCGGCCGGCAACGGGGCGCGCTCGCCGGCGCCGCAGATGGGCGGGCTCCGGGTGCATCATCATGAGTGAGCCGGCGCGAACCTCGCGCGTCATCGTGCGCGTGCCCAATTGGGTCGGCGACGCCGTGCACGCGCTGCCGGCCCTGGCGGCGCTGCGGTCGCATTTCGCGTCAGCCGAGATGACCGTGCTCGCCCGCGGCGAGGTGGGCGCGTTGTTTCACCACCATCCCGCGGTCGATCGGGTCGTAAGCTACGGCGCCTCCGGCCAACGGAGGTCGTTGTGGGAGGCGGCCGGCCGGCTGCGACGGGAATCATACGAGATAGGGATCCTGCTGACCAACGCCTTCGAAGGCGCGTGGCTCTTCTTTCTGGCCGGCATTCCGCGGCGCTACGGCTATGCCCGAGACGGCCGAAGCTGGCTCCTCACCGATCGGCAACCCTGTCCGCCTCACACGCGCCGGCTGCATCAGGCGGACTACTATC
>JBFMAJ010000047.1:0-11023 GCA_040755775.1 Nitrospirota bacterium | reverse complement strand
GCTCCGGATTGGAGCTTCTGCGGAGAGGAATATAGATAGCAGGCATCGACGGGTGCCCATTGGGCGGTCGATGCCTCACCCTAGGGAAGTGAGGCGCGAGCCGAACAGTCCCTGCCTCTCATAAGTACTGTGCGTAGGGTTGATGTATTGGAGGAGATGAACGAATGAAGTGCTTCAAGGTTCTTGGAATGCTATCCATTATTCTGGCCGTTGCGGCCTGCCAGAAGAAGGAAGAGCTGCCGGCCCCGCCGGCGCCGATGCCCGCGCCGCCGCCCACGCAAAGCGGCGGCCTGCCCGGTGATGCGCCGGCCGACATTCCCCGGATCGAAGGGGGCGGCGTCACGGTCGTGCCCGATACGGTCAAAGGCAAATGGAAAGGCGTCGTGCTGGTAGTGGAGGACAAAGCACAGAAGCAGACAAAGGAGTATACGGTGGGTTTGGGCAAGGACCTCACGATTCCGAACAGTCAGCTCGTGGTGCAGGTGCTGGACTTTCTGCCCGATTTGACCATTGTCAGCTCCACCTTCACGTCCGTGTCCAACGAGCCGAACAATCCGGCGGTGCACGTGGCGATTCGAGACGGCGACAAGGAGATTTTCAAAGGCTGGCTCTTTTCCATGTTCCCGACGATCCACCCCTTTCAGCACGCGCAATACGGCGTCACGCTGAAAGAGGGCGTACCGTCGTAACTCAACCTACGCGCCCATAGCTCAGTTGGATAGAGCGCTTGACTACGAATCAAGAGGTCGGGGGTTCAAATCCCTCTGGGCGCACTTTGATTTGTTGTAGGCACTTTGACCCAGAACTTGACTCATACTTGACTCACCCAAGGAGGTCGGTCATGGCAACACGGACATCGACGGCGCAATGGGAAGGCGGGCTCAAGGACGGCAAGGGCACGATGAAGGTGGGCGCGGGCGCCTATCAGGGGCCTTATTCGTTCGCCTCGCGCTTCGAGTCGGGCGGCGGCACCAATCCGGAAGAGCTGATCGGGGCGGCGCACGCCGGCTGCTACTCGATGGCGCTCTCGGCCGGCCTCGAGAAAAACGGCTTTAAGCCGAACCGGGTCTCGACGCAGGCCCGCGTGCACCTGGAGAAAGTCGGGGAAGGCTTCGCGATCACGCGCATCGAGCTGAACAGCGAGGCCGACGTGCCCGGCATCGACAAGGCCAAGTTCATGGAGTTTGCCGAGGGCGCCAAAAAGGGCTGCCCGGTCTCCAAGGCGCTGGCCGGGGTGCAGATCGACCTGAACGCGAAGCTTCTTTGATCGGGTGAGCACTCTGACCGATAGCCGGCGGCTCTGGATCCACGCGCCGGGCTCCGATCTGCTGCTCTTCAGTTACGGCTGGCTGGCCGTGCTGCTGCCGCTGCTCTGGCTTCAGCCGTGGGCGGTGTCGGTCATCTTCGTCGTGATCGCGATCAACGAGCTGCACCGCCACTATACCTTCGCCCTGGTCTATGCCGAGCCGGAAGAATTTGAACGCAGACGGGCACTCTACCTCGGCCTGCCGGTGCTGGCGGCGGTGGTGGCGTTTGCGTTTGTCTATGCCGAACAGTTTCCGCTGCTGCTGACCATCTCCGTCCTGTGGACGATCTATCATTCGGTGGGGCAGAAATACGGGATCACGAGGATCTACGCGCGCAAAGCCGGCTACGGCGAGGCGTGGATCGAGAAGGGGCTGATTTTTTCCTGGTTCTATTACGTCGCGCTGGCGATGATCGAGCGGGAGGCCGGGACGCTGGAGCGGTTTGACGCCGGGCGGGTGGTGCTCGAATCGGCCGGGGCGGCGCTGCCGTACGTGCATGCCGTGTCGCTGCTGCTGTTGGCCGTGGCGCTGACCTTCACCCTGCTCTTCGCCCGCCAGGAATATCTGAATCGGCACCGGATCAGCCTTCCCAAGGTGCTCTACGTGTGCTCCGTGCTGCTGCTGTACGCGGTGTTCTTCCGCTCCCTGGTGCTGGGCTACGTCGTCTTCGGTTTTTCCCACGCGCTGGAGTATATCGCGCTGGTCAACATTTTCGTCGGCACCAAATATCGGAAACGGCCGGAGGCGCGGTCGCTGCTGGCGCGAGCCTCGAAACAGTTGTGGCTGTCCAGCGGCCTCTTTGCCCTGGTGGTGGTGACGGCCTGTCTGCTGGCCAAGGGCTGGAACCAGCAGGCCTTCGGCGTCTACATCGTCGGCAGCTCGTTTCTTCATTTTATCTATGACGGCCTGCTCTGGAAGGTCCGCCGGCCGGAGGTGGGCGCCCCGCTGGGCATCCGCTATGCCGAGGCGCCGTCGGCCAAACCGCTGGTCGGCGCGCCCTCCGTCGGTTGACTCTTCCCGGAAAATTCCATAGACTCACTCGAACCGAGATCGTGGCGAAATGAATGAGCGTGACCAGTCGCTGATGGCGCTGGCGCTGGAAGAGGCGCGGGAAGCGGCATCGCAGGGAGATGTGCCGATCGGCGCCGTCGTCGCCTGCAATGGGGAGGTGGTCTCGCGCGCGCACAATGAGCGTGAGATGCGGCGGGATCCGACCGCCCACGCCGAGCTTCTGGCCCTGCGGGCGGCGTCGGCCATCTTGGGTCGCTGGCGGCTGTTCGGCTGCACGCTCTATGTGACGCTGGAGCCCTGCGCCATGTGCGCCGGGGCGCTGGTGCTGGCGCGGCTCGATCGGGTAATCTATGGATGTGATGATCCGAAGGCGGGGGCGTGCGGATCGACGGTGGATCTGCTTCGGGCGCCGCACGTCAACCATCGGATGAAAATTGCGCGTGGCGTGCTGGCTGAAGAATGCGGCCAGTTATTAAAGGATTTTTTTGCCGCGCGCCGTGACACGGCGGCGAAGGCTGAAGGCTCGCATAATGGGCATAATGGGTTGCGTTAGGGAGAGATGGCCGAGCGGCTGAAGGCGCCTGCCTCGAAAGCAGGTATGGGGGCAACTCCATCGGGGGTTCAAATCCCTCTCTCTCCGCCATTTGAGTTTGTCGAGGATGGTGAAACAGTGTCAGGATGGGTGAAGAAAAGATTATCCCCGCATCCGCGGGGCTCAGCAAGCTTGGAAGGGAGAGGTGCAGGAGCGGCTGAACTGGCACGCCTGGAAAGCGTGTAGGGGTGAAAGCCTCTCGGGGGTTCGAATCCCTCCCTCTCCGTGGAAGCTTTGTGTCAGAGCTTCCACGGAGAGGAATACAGATAACAGTCGGAGGCGGGTACCCTTTGGGTGCTGACGACTCACCCTAGGGAAGCGAGGCGATAGCCGAGCAATCCCTCCCTCTCATGAGGGACATAATATTATTTCAGCGATACGCGAGAAGACCGGGCCCTGTGCGACGGGACGGTGCCGAACCCCGCCAGGTCCGGAAGGAAGCAACGGTACGCACGCAGTTCCGGGCGCCGCAGGTCGCCTGGTCTTCTCCTTTACTCCGAACCGAAGGTGAGGAGTTATGATGTTGCTTCTTGCCTTGGATGCTGTGAACAGCACAGAGCGTGATGCCTCATGAATAACTACGTCGTCCTCGCCCGCAAATGGCGCCCCCAAATCTTTGACGACGTGGTCGGGCAGGGCCACGTGGCCCGCACGCTCTGCAACGCGATGGCCGCCGGGCGGATCGCCCACGCCTATCTGTTTTGCGGCCCGCGCGGCGTCGGCAAGACCACGATGGCCCGCCTGCTCGCCAAGGCCCTCAACTGCCAGTCGTCGGCCGGACCCACGCCGACGCCCTGCCAGTCCGCCGCGGTGGACCAGCAGTGCGAGCCCTGCCGGGAAATCACGCAGGGGGCCTCCGTCGACGTGATGGAGATCGACGGCGCGTCGAACCGCGGCATCGATGAGATCCGGAATCTGCGCGAGAATATCAAATATGCCCCGCTCAAGGGCCGCCGGCGGGTCTATATCATTGACGAAGTGCACATGTTGACGGATCAGGCCTTCAATGCCCTGCTGAAAACGCTCGAGGAGCCTCCGCCCCACGTGGTCTTCATCTTCGCGACGACGGAAATTCACAAAGTGCCGATGACGATCCAGTCCCGCTGCCAGCAGTTCGTTTTCCGGCGGCTGACGCGGCGCGAGATTGTGGACCGGCTGGCCGCCATCTCCAAGCCCGAGGGGTTTGCCCTGGCGCCCTCCGGGCTGGCCTTGATCGCCCAGGCGGCGGACGGCAGCCTGCGCGATGCGCTCAGCCTGCTGGATCAGGCCATCGCCTACGGCGGCCCGTCGATCGGGGACGAGGAGTTGCGCCAACTACTGGGCGTCATCGACCGTCATCAGATGGCGGCGCTCTTCACGGCGATCGCGGGGCGAGACGCCGCCTCCGCGCTGGCCGCCTATCAGCGCATGGCCGAGCAGGGGCAGGATCCCCGGCAGTGCTGCGGCCTGATTCTCGAATGGCTTCGCCATTTGACGGTGGCCAAGCTCTGCCCGCCGTCGCCGGAACGAGAGCGGGCATCGCTGCTGGATCTTCCGCCGGAAGAACAGCAGGCGGTTGAGCAGTTGGCCGCCCGTTTCACGGCCGAAGAGCTTCAGCGGCTGTTTCTGCTTTGGGGGCGCGTCGCGGAAGAGTTGAAGGGCAGCTTGGATCCGGCTTTTTCCATGGAGATGGGCATCGTGCGCTCCACGCAGCTTCCGGCGCTTGAATCGTTCAGCGCGCTCCTGCAAAAAGTCGCCGAGCTGGAACAACGGCTGGGCGGCGCCATGGAAGAGAAGCCGTTACCGGCCGCAGCCCCGCCCCAGGCGGCGAATGCGGTTGCCGCGCGGCCGGCCCCGGCGCCCGCGCCTCCGAATAATGAATCGGCGGAGGCGGCGGCAGCGCCGATACCTGATGCCCCGGCCGCTTGGGCGGCCCTCATGGGCCATGTGCGGCAACAGAAGCCCTACCTGGCCACCTATCTGTCGGATGTCCGGCTGCTCGCGGTGACGGACCGGGAGCTGGCCTTGGGCTATCCCCCGAGCGCCTCGGTCATGATCGAGCGGCTTCGGACGGCGGCGAACCGGGAATTCTTAGATGGACTGATTGGCCGGCAATTCTGCCGTCCGCTGCGGATGAAGCTGGTTGAATTGCCGCCTGAGGCCGTTCCGCCACCGGCCCGGGTTTCAGACGGCCCGGCGCCATCCGCGGGCGAGACGCTCCCTCCACTGGAGCCCCTGCTGGAAACGGTGCTCGATCTGTTCGGCGGCCGGGTGACCTCGCCGCCGCAGCCTGGGCCGCCGGGCACCGGGAGCGCTCGCACCTCGCCGTCCTCGGACGTCTAATGCTCAGCGGTACCAGAATCGGATGTGGCTCCTCACTTCGTTCGGAGTAACATGTTCAATCCCAAACAACTGATGGATCTGATGCGCCAGGCGCAATCGATTCAAGAAAAGATGGCCCAGGTGCGCGAAGAATTGGGCCGGCGCACGGTGGAAGCGAGCGCCGGCGGCGGCATGGTCACGGTGGTGGTCAACGGCCAGCAGGAGGTGGTGTCCGTCAAGATTGAACCGGAGATGCTCACGGGGTCGGACCAGACCGTGCTCCAGGAATTAATCCGGGCCGCGGTCAACGACGGCCTTCGGAAGTCCAAGGCGATGATGGCCGAGGCCATGAAAGAGCTCACCGGAGGCATGCCCCTTCCGCCGGGGCTGCTGTCTTAAATGAAAAATCATCATTCACCGGCGGGAACAGGCGGGACAGTGAAGGAGGCGAAAGGCCTCTTTGCCCAGCTCGTTGACGCATTTTGTCAACTTCCCGGGGTAGGGCAGAAAACCGCCCAGCGCTACGCCTTCCATTTATTGAAACGATCACCGGAGGTGGGAGCCCGGCTGGTCTCGGCCATCGCGGCGGTTCAGGAGCAACTGGGGTTTTGCCCGCAGTGTCATAACATTGCCGAATGTTCCGGCGAGCACGTCACTTGCGCCATTTGCCAGCATCCGGCCCGCGACCGGAGCCGCATTATGGTGGTGGAGGAGCCAAATGTAATTCAGGTAATTGAAAAAACAGGTGAATTTAAAGGATTGTACCATGTCCTTATGGGGGCGATTTCCCCGCTGGATGGCGTCAGCCCCTCGCATATTAAGGCGGCGGAACTCCTCGATCGGGTCAGGCAAGGCGGGGTGCAGGAGGTCATTCTGGCCACCAATCCCACGATGGAAGGGGAGACGACCGCGCTCTATTTGGCCAATCAACTCAAGCCGTTAGGCGTCAAAATCAGCCGGATTGCCTGCGGCGTGCCCGTCGGAGTCGATTTGGAATTTGCCGATGAGGCGACGATGACGCGAGCCCTGCAAGGGCGCCGGGACCTCTGATCTCGTCGCAGCGTTTTCAGGGGGTTTTTTCTTGACAGTCAAAGAATTCGGTTGTTATACTGAGGTCACAATTTTCCCGCCGTTCTGCGAGATTACAGTCGGATTAAACGACAACTGAACGTGAGGCCATGACGACGGACGCAATGATATCTGAACACGAGCATGAGCATGAGGTGTACCGGGTCTTGCCTGGGCCGGAGGCCTTTTTGCCCCCCGCCGCCGCCATGAAAGGCGTGGTCCTGCCAGATCCCGGCCAGGCGCACATCGAGGGGCGGATCGTTCCTGAAGAGGAAGCACTCGAGCACATCGCGCGCAAACTGCTGGGCGCGAAAGTGCCGACGCTGCACCCCGGGCCGTTGGTGCTCTGGCATTGGAATGAGAAGGCGGCCAAAAAGGCGGCGGCCATCAAGGCGTTGGCCGATGCCGTGCCGGCCCGGATCATCCCAATGGCCGACTACCGGCCCAAATATCCGAAAATCAATCCGGAAGTCGAAATCAATCCAAACCATCCCAATCTGACCATCTGGCATAATAAAGAAGACGTCTGCGTCTTCGTCGGCGTCCATTGCCATCAGGCCAACCTGTCATTGAAAATCATCCGGGGCGGCACCAGTTGCTACACCATCGCGCTCTGCGCGCAGGCGGGCCACGAAGATGCCATGTGCTCGCTGCGCGACATTTCGCCGGAGACCCTCTGGAAATTGGTGGAGTGGGTCAAGAAATTGAAGGCCGGCGGCATGAAGAGCCAGGGATTGCCGTTTACGCAATTCAGTTTCAAACGCTCGGGCAACGGTGTCGTCCACAAAGACGGCCACGCGGCCGCGTAGAAGGAGATGGATCATGGCTGACGGACATGCCAGCAAAATCGGGCAAAAAAACAAAGCCGGGCAGACCTATACCGATCCCCATCACCTGCTGAACGTGGTGGAGCGCACGCCCGCCTTTTTGACGGGCAGCGAAGTCATCAAGGAGGCGATCCGACGTTCCAGCGTCGACTCGATGGTGGCCTATCCGATCACGCCCCAAAGCGAGGCGGCCGCGCTGATCGGCGAGCTCTACGCCGAGGGCTACATCGGCGACTACATGCGGGGCGAGAGCGAGTTTGCGGTCATGTCGCAGTGCGCCGGCGCGGCCTTCGGCGGCGCCCGCGTCTTCACGACCACGGCGGGTCCCGGCACGCTGCGCGCCTTCGAGAATTTCCCGATGTGGGCCGGCTCGCGGCTGCCCATTCAGGTGATTGTCACCTGCCGCGGCGTCAACTCGCCGCTCAGCATCCAGCCCGACAATCTGGAGATGTATTTTCTGCTGGAGACCGGCATGCTGGTCTGGCACGCCGAGACGGCGCAGGAGATTTTCGACTGGATCATGAAAGCGTACTTGGTATCCGAGCAGCCGGAAGTGCATCTGCCGCTGGCGCTCTGCTGCGACGGCTTCTTCGTGACCCACACCAAGGACACGGTCATGCTGACGCCGTCAGATCTGTGCCTGCCGCCGTACGATCCGTACCGGTCGCCGGTGGTCTGCATGGACATGGAGGTGCCGCCGGTCCGGATGATGCGCGATCCCTTCATCATGAAGTCGAACTACATCAGCTACATGACGCACGCCTCTTGGCAACTGGAGGTGCGCGCCGCCTGCGAGCGGGCCCGAAAGCACACGATCCCGCTGCTGAACGGGCTGATCGACACCGAAAATATCGAGAACGACATCCTGCTGCTGGCCTCCGGCACCGCCGTCTCCCAGAGCCGCGAGGCGATCCGGCTGCTGGCGGACGAAGGGATCAACGTCGGCCTGGTCAAGGTGAAGTCGATCCGGCCCTTTCCATACGAAGAGATCCGCGAGGCCACCAAGCATGCCAAGCATATCTTCGTGCCGGAATTCAACGTGGTCGGCTGGCTCGCCCGGGAAGTGCGCGCGGCGATTCCGAACAACCACCGCGTCATCGCGGGGCCGCATGTGGCGGGCGGCATGACGATGCCGCCGGAAGTGATCGTGGAAGAAGTCCAGCGGCTGGTGAGCAAGGGCAAGTATGTGTCGGTTCTGGCCGGCCGGGGAAGCTGATATCCGAGGTTGGTACTGAGAATCGAATGTGACTTCTCACGTTCGTTCGAAGTAAAGGAGAGGCGCCGTGAGCAAAGAGAAAATTAAAATCTGCAAAGAATTTTACGACATCATGCCGCCGGAGTATCAGGACCTGGTGGAGGATGCGACCTACGGCAGGACGGACCGGGGCTGGAAAGACATCGGCGTCCACAAGGAGCTGATCGAGGAGCATTCGCTTTGCGCCGGCTGCCCGGAATCGATCGCCTTTCGGTACATTCTGGCGTCGCTGCCCAATCCGGAGGACACGGTCATGGTGGGCTCGACCGGCTGCACCAGCCTGGTCTTCCCCATGGTGGCGGTTCACAATATTCACTCCCTGTTCGGCAACCAGAACGCCATCGCCACGGGCCTGAAGCGGGCGCTGGGCGTGCGCTTTCCGGGCCAGATCAAGGACGTGGTGGTGCTGGCCGGCGACGGCGCCACGGTGGACATCGGCCTCGACATGACGCTACAGGCCTGGTTCCGCCAGGAGAAATTCACGACGATCTGCTTTGACAATGAGCTGTATGCCAACACCGGCGGCCAGGAGAGCGGCCTGATGCAGAAGGGGTTTGTGGCCAAAATGGCGCCGGTGGGTAAAAAGTTCGACAAGGTGCGGCTGCCGGAGATCGCGCGCGAGTCGGGCTGCCACTACGTCGTGCAGTGCACGGTGAGCAAGCCGGCGCTGGTCGAGCGGGTGATCAAAAACGCGGTCTATATCGCGCGCGAGTTGGGGCCGACCTATCTGCAGCTCTATACGCCCTGCATTCTTGAAATCGGCAAGAACAGCATGGAGGGGTTGCAGGAGATGCGCGATTCGGAACGGCCGACCGAGCGGTTCGCCTACAAGGAGTACATTACCGACGAGGCGAAGCGGTTTTTGGCCGACCTTGCCGCCAAGCAGAAAGCGGCGGCCGGCAAAATCGAGCCAAAACCCGCGGCGATTCCGTCCGCATCGTAAAATCAGGGAGCGGGAGTCATGCAAAAGAAACGGATCAATATCCGGATGTCGGGGCTGGGCGGGCAGGGGGTGGTCACCTCCGCGCACGTCATGGCGATGGCGGCCAATAAGGACGGCAAATTCTCCATCTCCAATCCATTCTTCGGCGCGGAAAAACGCATGGCGCCGGCGGAAAGCTACTGCCGGATCGGGATGGAGCGCATCTATGACCGGGGCGAATTGGTCTATCCGGATGTGATCATCATTTTTCATCCGCAGGTGATCACGATGCAAAAAAGCTACACCGCGCCGTTTTATTCGGGCATCAAGAAAAACGGCATCGTGATCATCAACTCGAATGCCGACCTGCTGTCGCCGGAGGACAAGGAAACACTGGCCAAGGACAGCGTGTCCGTCTACACGTTCGATGCGACGCATATCGCCCTGGAAGTCGCCGGCACAGAACTGTCATCCAACATGGCGCTGATCGGCGCCGTTTCCGGAATCACCAAGGTGGTGTCTCTGGAGGCGCTCGATAAGGCGCTGCAAGACCGGTTCGGCAAAAAGTATGTCGCATCGGGCGGCACGGCCACGCTGGACGAGGCGATCAAGAAGAAGTTTGCCAAGAAAGAGCAGTTGTTGAAGAAAAACATGGATACGATTCTGAAATCGTACGAGTTGGCCGTCGCCTGGGCGGAGAATCACAATTTGGCCGCGGTCGGAGCGTAAGCCGGACAGCACGAAATAACCCCAAAAGGATCACGATTCCATCATGTATAACGTTGCGTATGTCCAGGATGATCATTGCGTTGCCGAAAAAGGCTGCCGGCTCTGCATCATGTATTGCCCGGAGGCCGACTGCATCAAGCTCGACACCAAGAAAATGAAGGCCTACGTCGTGACCAACCGATGCAAGGGCTGCGAATTGTGCGTGGTGGTCTGCAACGCCGCCAAGCACAACGCGATCATTATGGCGCCGGTGGACGGGGCGACCGGGGAGCTTCTGTTGGGGAAAGAAAAAGCGGAAGCGGCCGCACTGGGGCAAGCCTACCAAGGCTAGCGCGCAACCCAGATCAGCATGACAAAACCCCGGCGCGTTCCCGCAACGGGGTTTTTTATTACGTGAGAAGGAGTTCCCGATGACCGATAACGAGTTGCAGCAATCGCTTTCGCGCGTGCAGGAGGCGATGGAGCGCCTGAATGAGCAATTTCTGGCCAAGGTGGAAACGCTGGAGCGGCAGGGCACTGACGCGGCCCAGATCAAGCGGCTGACCGAGGGCGCCCGGGCGATGAAGGACAGCAGCCGGCTCTATCTCGACTGGGCGCATCATTATGCGAAAGAGGTCGGCAAGGTGGAGCACGGCGACGGGGTGGACGAGTCGTTTCTGGACGAGGGCTCCGGTTTTGAAGGTTTGGAATTTCGCTAATTGACGATCTCAATAGCGTAGTGCTACGGCCCTCCGTCGGACTCGACGGAGGGCATTTTTTTATGTTAAGGTACCCCCGTTCCGTTCTTTGAAGTTTCTCAATATGGTTCCCCGGTAGCTCAGTGGCAGAGCGATCGGCTGTAAATTTTTGCAGCTTCAGCGGGTAACCGCTGTTGAAACATCGGGTGAATTCAGGGAAGCCCGGAAGTAAGGGTAATCCTGAGCGAAGCCCGCCGAAGAGGGAGACCGTAGGCGGGAACGTGCAGAGACTAGGGGATGAGGACCTCAACCAATACGCCCCATTAGCGCCCGA
>JBFMAJ010000046.1:0-11104 GCA_040755775.1 Nitrospirota bacterium | reverse complement strand
GGCAGAAAGGAATAGGTCGCCAGCATCGGCGCTTCATCGGTCTTCGTATAAAGAATTTTCGATTTTTGTGTCGGCATAGGGTCCCTCACTGAGTCTCGACAATGCTGAAAGAGTTTTCAGGTTAAAGGATGAATTGCGCGTTTGTCAATAATTTTCATGCCCTCGAGGTGAAAAGCCGCACATCCCGGAACCGCGACGCCCTCGCCGGCATATCTTCTTGATAAAAAAGAAAGTTTAGGCTTGTCCAAGCCGGCAAGGCGCGGCGTCACGCCGCGATAGGCGAATAAAACTGATAGTTATTGCGGCCCCGCTGTTTGGCCTGATACATGGCGGCGTCGGCATGCTTCACCAGCTCTTCGGGATGCTCGCCATGATCCGGATGGAGACTGATCCCGATGCTGACGGTGACGATCAACGGGCGCTCTTTGATGTGAAAGGGCGCCGCGAGCGCAGCAAGCAGCTTGTCGGCAATTTTCGGTACCACGGCCAGATCCTCGATGTCGGGCAACACGACGGCGAATTCATCGCCGCCGAGCCTCGACAGTGTATCGACGTCGCGCAGAGAAGCGGCCAGCCGCTCAGAGAGCGCTTTGAGCAACTGATCGCCCGCTTCGTGTCCGTGCTCGTCATTGATCTGCTTGAACTGGTCTACGTCGTAATAGAGCACCGCGACCCGTTGACCGCGGCGTTTGGCCCGGGCGAGTGCCTGCTCCAGTCGGTCCTGAAACAACAAGCGATTGGGCAGCCCCGTCAACGCGTCGTAGTGGGCCATCTGCTGCAGACGCGCCTCCAGCAATTTGCGGTCGGTGATGTCTGTGGCGACGCCGGCGATACGATAGACCTGTCCCTCGCTGTTGCGGACCAGAAAGCCCCGGTCGTGAATGTGGCGGATGGCGCCGTCGGGCCGCACGATGCGGTATTCCACGTCAAAGTCTTCTCCCAGATCCAGGGCCCGTTGAAATCGATCTGACACCGCGTTCCGTTCATCTGGATGGATCGCCTCGATCCAATCGAATGGCCTCGCATACAGACTTCTACATGACCGGCCCCAGATCGCCTCGTAGGCGGGGCTGACATAGAGCACTTGATGAAAATCGGTCGTGGCAATCCACAGGACATCGTTGGTGTGCTCCGCGATCTGGCGGAATCGCTCCTCGCTGGCCCGCCACGCTTCGTCGGCCCGCCTCCGCTCTCTGTCTGATCGGCTCAACGACCAGCCGTTCCAAAGCAGCAGAAGGGCCGTAATCAAGACCATGGACGTAGCGAACAGCGTGAGTCCAAATTCATGCTCATAGAGTTCCAGGCGTTGCCCCTGGAGCCGCAGCCATCCCAGCAGAATCGGAACCAGCACGACGATGGGCAGCAGGCGGCGGACCAGCGCGCCGCCGGAATGCTCGCTCCCGATCATCGACGCCAGGCCGAAATCCGGATCCACCCACAAGACTCCGGCGCCAAGAATCAGGAAGGCCAGCGCCGTGCTGAATGCCATGGGGATGTATGAAATCAAGCGATCGAACGGTTCGACGGCGTAGACATATCCGATCGCCGAAAACAGTGAGAGTGCCATGGCGGTCAACACCATTCCCTGTATCATCCATCGAATACCCAGGGCACGGCGGCCGGCCATTAGGAGGGATCCGCCGAGAAGGAGAAAATTCAGCGCCGTCGCGGGCGCCATGACAACCCGGACGGCTAACTGAGCCTCAATCTTCCGCAAGTCCGGCGCAAACAACCAGATCTCCAACACACTATTCCAGTGGAGCAGGTAGTCCATCAACTTGAGGCCGCCGATCAGCGCTACCAAGCTGGCGCACAATTGGCCGATTCCGCGAAGCGTCGGATGCTGCGGCGCCCCGCGCGTAGCCAGCGAAACGCCGGCCAGCATCAACGCGACCGCCGTCATCGGACTCATGGGCTGTAGGCCAGGCAGCAAGCTGGCCAGCACCGTGATATCCAGCATCCATCCCGCCAGCGCAAGCCCGCCCATGAGGATGACAAGCCCGCCGGCGATGAGAGAAATTCTGCTCATGGCGCCCTTGCTTTACTGTAGTCACTTTGCAATGCCAAGTGCAAGCCGGCGGCCGATCAGGCCGTCGTCCGGAGGTTTCAATCCCCGCGGCGATCTGCTATCCTAAATCAAATGCGTTCACTGCTTCGAGTGCTCCGGTACATCCGCCCCTATCGCCGGCTGGCGGCCCTCACGCTGGGGGCGGCCGTTTTGCTCACCGTCATCGAGCTGATCCCGCCGTGGCTGATCAAGACCGTCATCGACGATGTCATCCGGGCCGGCCGGCTGGGCTGGCTGCTCTGGCTGATCCCGGCGCTGGTCGCTGTCTACCTGGGCCGGAGCCTGTTGTCGATGCTGCGAATCCGCTGCAACAACCGGCTGGAGCAGCAGGTCATCTACGACATGCGCCAGGACGTCTACCGGGCGCTGCAGCGGCAGTCCGTCACCTATTTTGAGAACCGCTCCACGGGCGAGCTGATGGCGCGCGTGGTCAACGACGTGAACAACCTGGAAAGTCTCTTCATCGACGGCGTGGAGGCCGGCGTCATCGCGCTCTTCACCCTGGCCGGCGTGTTGGCCGTCATGCTGGCGCTGAGCTGGAAGCTCGCGCTCATCGCGCTCGTTCCCATTCCCCTGCTCATTGTCGGCGGCGTCTTTTTCACCACGAAAGTCCACCCCTACTTCAAACGGGTCCATGAGCAGGCGGCCCGGCTCAACGCCATGATCCAGGATCATTTCTCCGGCATCCGTGAGACGATCAGCTTCAACCGGCAGGATCATGAATTGGAGCGGTTCAGCGCCGTCAACCGGGCCTTTTGCCGGGCCAATCTACAGACCATGCGCTTCTGGTCGCTCTACTCCCCCGGCATGGTCTTCACGGCCTCCTGGGGCACCGTCATGACGCTCTGGTTCGGCGCGCACGCCGTGCTGGCCGGCGAGATCACCCTCGGCGCCCTTGTCGCCTTTCTCGGCTATCTGGCCCTCTTCTACACGCCGATCAACCAGATCCACACGATCAACCGGATGGCCCAGCACGCCCTGACCGCGGGCGAGCGCGTCTTCGAAATTCTGGACGAGCGGCCGGCCGTCGCCGATCTGCCCGGCGCCCGCCATCCGGAGATGCGCTCCGAGGGCGCCATCCGGTTCGAATCGGTCTCGTTCGAGTATCGCTCCGATCTTCCCGTGATCCATACCGTCGCCTTTGAGGCCCGCGCCGGCGAGCGCGTGGCGCTGGTGGGCCCCAGCGGCGCCGGCAAAAGCACGATCATCAAGCTGCTGATGCGCTACCACGACGTCACCGATGGGCGCATCACGCTGGACGGAGAGGACATCCGCGGCCTGACCCTGCGCTATCTGCGCGATCAGATCGGCGTGGTCCACCAAGAGCCGTTCCTCTTCAACGGCACCGTGCGGGAAAATATTTTGTACGGCAAATCGGGCCCTGCCGCGGCCAGGACCGACGAGGACGAGATGATCGAGGCGGCCCGCGGGGCGCGGGCGCACGACTTCATCATACAACTGCCCGACGGGTACGATACCTGGATCGGCGAACGGGGCGTGAAACTCTCGGTGGGCCAGAAGCAGCGGCTCGCCATCGCCCGCGCCCTGCTGAAGGATCCGCCCATTATCATCTTCGACGAGGCGACCTCCAACATCGATATCGAAACCGAGGTGAAAATCCGCGAGGCGGTGGAGCTGCTCACGCACAACCGGACCACGCTGATCATCGCCCATCGCCTTTCCTCGCTCCGTAACGCGGAGAACATTCTCGTGGTCGTCGACGGCCGGATCGCCGAGCGGGGCACCCATGACAGCCTCATGGCCTCACGGGGCGTGTATGCGTCGTTGTACGACGCGCAATTCGTCATCTAACGATAAGAGGAGAGCTCAGACATGGCCGGCAATTCAAAAGCCACCGCAATGAAGAAAATCCGGGAACGAGCCAAAGCCGAAAAGCGGAAAGAAAAAATGCTGCGGCGTGAAGCCAGGAAAAAAGCCAAGGAAGCACAGCCGGAGCCGCAAGAGGGCGTCGATCCGGATTTGGCCGGGATCGTGCCAGGCCCGCAGCGCCTGCCGTACTAATCCAGCCAGTCCCGTTCTTTGAGCTTCCGGGGCAGGTACTTCTTCGTCAAGAACTGAAAGTCCTTGTTGGCCAGCGCGTCCAGCTCGTACTTGAGGCCGCTGGAGAGCATCCGCTTGATCTCCTTTTGCCACGCCTCCTGCTTGAACCACGGGTAGTCCAGCAGCTCCTTGGCACGGTCGATATCCTTCTCGTTGAGCTTGATCCCCACGTTGCGCGGCAGGCCGTAGCGGTCCGGATCCAGGCTGGAGAGGCCGATGAACTTGGCCTTCGGAATCGCCATCCGGTTGCTCTCGAACGCGAGATTGATCGAGCCCTGCTTGACCACCGAGTAGATGTAGTAGCCCCAGGGGTCGTTGTCCACCAGCACGTAGACCGGCAGCCGCTTCTCTTCGTGCAGCCGCCGGGCCAGGCGCCGCACGCCGCGGGGCGGCTGGCCGTTGCCCGTGAGCAGCACGCAGTTGTAGCGCCGCCAGAACTTGTCCTCCGACAGCCGGTTCCACTGCGTCCCTTTTTCGACCAGCAAGACGAAATCGGCCGTGCATTTCTTGATGTCGAGATACTCGGGCTCGACGATCGAGGGCACCGAGTAGCCGCCCTTCCCCAATCGGGCGCAATCGACCCGGTCGCCGTCGTCTTCGAACACCACCGGCCCCACGATGCTCCCGGCGTTTTCGGCCCGCACATGGAGCTCCTCGCGCAGCGCTTCCAGCGACACTTCCAGATCTTCGATCAGCGGATCCGATTCGTTCTGCGTGTCGAAGGTGTTCTCGGTTGAATCCTTGATCGTGTGCTTGGTCCGGTAGTAGATCTCACGCAGCGAGGTGGTCAAATCCGCGCGCTGCAGCTCCGAGAGCGCGTCGGCCACCAGCACCGTCTGCATGAATTTCTTCGCCATGCCGACGTTGAAGAACGAGCGGGCCTGTTTTTTCCGCCCCAGCTCAATCAGTCCCTTGCGGGGATTGAAGTTCACGTTCGACAGCGACCGGATGGGAATCGACAGCGTGGGATCCTGGCGCCGCTCTGCGGCCGTGATCACCGCATCGGCCACCCCGACCAGCTTCTGCTCAACCGTGCTGCGTTTTTTCGGCTTGGTCTTCGCCATACAGCGCTCCCTCAATCCCCTCCGGCGTCACGATAATCGAGTCGGGCAAGCCTTCCGGCCCGCCCGTCTTGCCGAGCGCTTGATCGGTCTGCTCCCCGCCCGTGCGCTTCATCGCGATCTTTTGCAACTGCTCTTTGAGCTTGTCCACCTTGAGCTTGCCGCCCTTGAGCCGGCCGCAGGCTTCGGCGACTTCCTCGATATAGAGCTCAAAAATGTTCCGCCGGCGAAATTCGCTCCTGGCCCGCTCGCGCCGGCGCAAAAAGACGCCCAGCCGCCGGCCGCATTCCTGCAGCGCGAGCCGGATCTCCTTGCGGATTTCATCGTAATCGGCGATCGCCTCTTTCGATTCGCTGGTAAACGGCACCCAGACGGAGGCCATGTGGACGAAGATCACCATCGGCCCGGCCGGCAGCGCGCCCCTGGACTGGGCCAGGCCGTAGTTGCGCCAGCTCGTGTCCAGCACGGCCTTGAACGTCGCGCAGGCCGATTGCTGATAGAGCAGCGGCACGCGGTTGGCGTAGCGAATCACGCGGGCCAGTTCCTCATCCCCTTCCCGTTCTTCGCCCTCCGCCAATGGCGCTTCCGCTTCTTCCGCCTTCTTCGCGGCGACGTCCGGCCCCTTGCCGTAGGCCAGCCCGGCCTCGATGATGAACGGGTTCCCCCGGTAGACCGACGGCGGCCGGGTGACGGCGGTGTAGAAATCACCCTTGATCTGCTTGTAGAGGCCGGTCAGGATCGCCTTTTCGCCGATAGGCGAAAGACAATTGCCCGGCGGCGCCATGATTTTGGTCGCCTGCAGCGCCTTGTACAACGTCTCTGCCCGCTCCCCGTGCAGATCGCGCGGGCGCATGCGCGGTGGAATCTTCGCGCCCTTGCAGATCTCCTCGGCCAGGCTCGATGAAATCCGGCTGAAATCGCTCGATAGAAAACCCGACAGCCAGTGGCTCTTCGTGTCGTGCAGCATCTTCAGGAACATGCCGAACTCGATGCCGTACGGATGGGGCTTGATCTCGCGCGGCGGCGGAGGCAATTCATGATAGGTCCGCGGATATTCCTTCTTCTCCCCCTCCGGCGTGTGGTAGACCAGCCGCACGTGCGGATTGGCGATGGAGGTCTGCTCCAGGTATTCATCCACCGAGGCGCGTCCCTTCTGGTAGCGCCCCTCGATCTCGAGCGTGACCTGCGTGCCGCGGTGCGGCTCCCAGTCGACCTGTTTTTTTTCCAGGATGCGCGGCTCGTTCTTCTTGGTATCGATCTGCACTTCGAAATAGTGGGCCGGCTTGTTCGGGCCGGTCCGCGAGATGATCTTGACCGGTTTGCCCGTCGTCAATTGCGCGTACATGCCGGCGGCCGAGATCCCGATGCCCTGCTGGCCGCGGCTCATCCGTAGGCGGTGGAATTTGGAGCCGTAGAGCAGCTTGGCGAAGACCGGGGGAATTTGCTCGCGGACGATGCCGGGGCCGTAGTCGACCACCGTGATCCGGAACCGCGTCGCCTGGCTGGGCGCTGGAGCGGCCGCGCCGTTCGTGGAGACCGGCTCCAGCGTAACGATCACCTCGGGCAGGATGCCCGCCTCTTCCGACGCGTCCAGCGAATTGTCCACCGCCTCCTTGACGCAGGTCAACAGCGCCTTGCGCGGGCTGTCGAAGCCTAGCAGATGACGGTTCTTGGTGAAGAACTCCGAGACGGAGATCTCCCGCTGGCGCGCGCCCATCTCGACCGCGGAGACGGCCGGGACGGGTTTGGGAGCTTTGGGCGGCGGCTGCGGCGCCGCCTCGGACGAAGCGGCGGATTTCGACGGCGGCTGCGGTTTCGACGGCGATTTCAGCTTCGCTGTTTTACGCTTGGCCAGTGGAGCCCTCCGGAAAAGAATCGATCGCCCACAAATCTACTGCGGAGAGTGTGACCTGTCAAGTATTGAGCTGCCAATGCATGGGCGTTACAGCGTGATGTGCTCGATCGATTCCACTTCTTCCGGAGACAATTCCATCCGCTCTATGGCCAGATCCTCATTCATATGCCGTTCGCTCGTCGTGCCGGTCAGCGGCAGAATCCCGATCTGCTGTGCAAAGCGAAAAATCACCTGCAGGGGACCCGTCCCCAGGCGCTGAGCCGCCGCCCGGACGGCCGGATGGCCCAGAATATGCTGGTTCGCGGTGAGCAGCGAAAAGCCCTGATAGATGATGCCGTTTACCGCGCAGATCTCACGAACTTCTTGATCCCAGAGCAGCTCGGCGTAGCAACGATTCTGCACCGCCATCGGCTTGACCGCCGCGCGCTCGCACAATTGCGCAAGCTGCCGAGCGCTGACGTTGCTGATGCCGATCATCTTCGCCCGGCCGGACCGGTAGATCGCTTCCAACGCGGCCCATACTTCCCAGTCGGCCTCGGCCAGCCGGCCGCGCCCATAAGGCCCGTGCAGGAGATACGAATCGACATAGTCAGTCCCCAGATGTTTGAGCGAGCGCTCGAACGACTGACGCACCTGCGAGGACAGATCGGCCGACGGATCGTACGGGATGCGATGGTCGTGTCCGTCGACCGGGGTGAATTTGGTCTGCACAAAGAGCGTCTCCCGCCGGATGCGCTCGCTCAGCGCCCGCACCGCCTCCCCTACCGCGGGCTCATTGTAGTGGACCGGCTGATTGGCCGTATCAATGCCTCTGAAACCCAAAGCCACGGCCAATTGCACGAGGCGCGCCGTCTCGTCATTTTTCCAGGCCGTGCCGTAGATAAGGGAGGGAAGCCGAATGTTATTGTAGGCGGTGAATTCAGTCATGTCGCCCGGCGGGCTTGGTGCGGTTACCCCAGATACGTTCTTTCCAGCCGGTCCAGCAGCGCATGCAGCCGTTCATGCGCGCCCGCACCGATTTTCTCGACTTCCATCGATTCGAACCGCACGGCCAGCTCCGCTTCCTCTTCCTGAGCGAGCTGCATCTCGGCCATCTTGAACAGCACCTGGTTCTCCTTCTCGATATGCCGCCGCAGCATGGCGGCATAATTCCACGCGGCGCCGATGATCGCGTCCCGGGCGGCCGGCTCCCCGGCACCGTACCGGCCCACCGCATCGGCCAGCCCCTTCATGTAGCCGCGCATCTGATCATGCTCCTGCAGCATGACGCCGATCGGTCCGCCTTCTTTGGGAACGCCGGCCAATTCCAGCGCGGGGAACAGAATCTCCTCTTCCTTGCCGTGATGGCACCGGTCGGCAAACCCCTTGAAAAACTCAACGATCTGAGCCAGATGGGCCGGATCGATCGTCTCGCCCGCCTTGAGCCGGCCGCAAACCGCATCCAGAATTTTGAGCATCGTCTCAATGGCCGCATGCTCTTTTTTCAACTGCTCGATCGCGACGCCCATGATGCGCTCCTCCTTATCGGGCCGTTCCCAGCTCTTGCGCCGCGGCGAGGCTCCACCACAGGCTGATGGACAGCACAAAGAACATCGTTGCAACTAACTGAAAATGCATCGCTTTATCGCTTATTACCGGCCGGCATCGTCGAGATCGTCCTGGTGTATTGAGGCGCGGCATGGTATGATGATTGACATGTATCGACGATCGACGATTCCCGATGAAGCTCATCTCACTGCCTTTCAGATTCTGGAGCTGACCACCCAGCAATATATCAAGAAGCGCAAGCATAGTCCGGCCGCCGTTCCGTTCGCCCCGACTAATGGGCATGGAAAACTCAAGGCGGCCAAGTCCGGCCGGCGATCCCGCCCCTCCAAGGCCGCCCGGGCAAGATCCAAAAAATCTTAAGACCCCGGCCACCGGGGAACAATCTCCCGCCAGCAGCCAGTATAGGGAAGTCCATAGAAAACCTCAATATCCGCGGGAACCATTTATCACCTACGGAATTTTTTTAGCACATCGAGCAATTCATCGACATCCCGCTCGGTCTGATCGGCCGAGAGCTGTAGCCGGATCTCCTCCTCCCCTTTCGGGACGACCGGATAGGTCAGGCCGGTCACCAGGATGTTGCGCTCAAAGCAGTGGCGCACCAGCGCAGCCGTTTTTTGCGTGTCGCGAATGATGAGGGGCACGATGGGATGCTCGGCCGCAATCGTCTCCAACCCCAGCGCGCCCAGCCCGGCCCGCAGCCGCGCGGCCAGGCGGCGCAATCGCTCCAGCCGCGCCGCCCCCTCGGAGCTGCTCAGAATGTCCAGCGCGGCCAGCGCGGCGGCCGCCTCCGCCGGGGTGATCGGGTTGGAGTAGATGTAGAAAGGCGCGGTCTCGCGCAGATAGTCGATCATCGTCCGCGAGGCCGCGACGTAGCCGCCATTCACCCCCAGCGCCTTGCCCAGCGTGCCGATCAGTAGATCGGCCCGCGCGCCGGTGATTTCTTCGGTGCCGCGCCCCGTGCGGCCGAAAGCGCCCACGCCGTGCGAATCGTCTACGATGGTGATCACGCCCTCGGGATAGGCCGGCTCATGCTTCTGGCAGATGGCGGCGATCTTCTCCAGCGGCGCATGATCGCCCCGCATGCTGAAGACGCCGTCGGTCACCACCACGGCCCGCCGCGCCTTGCCCGCATACGCGGCCAGCGCCCGCTCCAGCCCGGTCACGTCCAGATGGGGATAGATCGCCTTGGCCGCGGGCCGCGCCAGCCGGACGGCATTGATGATCGAGTTGTGGTTGAGCTCATCGCTGATCACCGCGGTGGCGTCGCTGATGAGCTGGGGCAGCACGCCCATGACGGCGGCGTAGGCCGCGCTCATCAGCATGGCTGATTCTCGGCCGTGAAAGGCGGCCAGCGCCCGCTCCAGCTCGACATGAGGGGCAAACGTTCCGCTGATAAAGCGCACGGCGCCGGGGCCGGCGCCGAACCGCTCGGCTGCGCGCGCTTCAGCCTCGATCAGCTTCGGATGATGGGCCAAGCCTAAATAGGAATTGGCGTTCATCCGCAAAAAGGCGCGTTCGCCGTAGCCGGCCAGGAAATACCTCGGCCCGGCGCCATCCTGTGCCGGCTTTACGCCGGCGATGACCGGCTCACGGCCCTTGCGCCGGCCGGCCGCCTCGAGCTCCGCGATCGCGCGGGTTATATGCGGCTCTAATCGCTCCAATCCCATCCCCCTACTCCCCTCCTATCCCGATGAGAGCGTCCTGAGCATTTCGTCCACCATCGCCTCCAGATCGTAGGCCGGCCGCCAGCCCCACTCCGCTCGCGCGGCCGAATCGTCCAGGCTGCGGGGCCAGGAGTCGGCGATCGCTTGGCGCACGGGATCGACCCGGTAGCTGATCGTAAAGCCGGGCAGCCGGCAGGCGATCGCGTCGGCCAGCTCTTGCGGCGTCACGCTCATGGCCGTGACGTTGTAGGCGTTGCGGTGCGCGAGCTTGGCGCCGTCGGCCTCCATCAGCTCGATCGCCGCGCGGACGGCGTCGGGCATGTACATCAGGTCGAGCCGCGTGTCGGCGGCCAGAAAGCACTCGTAGCGGCGCTCCTTCAGCGCGGCCCGGAAAATGTGCACGGCATAATCGGTCGTGCCGCCGCCGGGCAACGTCTTGGCCGAAACGATGCCCGGATAGCGCAGGCCGCGGGCGTCGACGCCGTAGCGCGCATGATAGTAGTCGCAGAGCAGCTCGCCCGTCACCTTCGTGATGCCATAGATCGCCGTGGGGCGCTGGACCGTCACTTGCGGCGTGCGCTCCGGCGGCGTGGCGGGGCCGAAGGCGGCGATCGAACTGGGGAAGAAGAGGGCGCAGCGGTGGCGGCGGGCCGCTTCCAGCGCATTGATCAGGCCGTTCACATTCACGTCCCAGGCTTGCTGCGGCTGCGTCTCCGCCACGGCGGAGAGCAGCGAGGCGAGATGCATAATCGCATCGATCTGATGCTCCGTAACGGCCCCCTCCAGCGCGGCGGGATTCCGCACGTCGAAGGCCAGCCAGGGTCCCGCCTCGGTCAACTCCTGA